>NZ_JAYVFH010000055.1:0-8558 GCF_043773265.1 Flavobacterium sp.
CATTTCTTCTTCTTGAATAAAGAATCAACCATTTCATAGCCATAGAAATTTTTCTATCTGGTCTAATTTGCATTGGAATTTGAAATGTAGCTCCACCTACTCTACGACTACGTACTTCTACGTGAGGCATAACATTGGTTAATGCATCTTTCCAAATATCTAATGATAATTTTTCTGCATCTTGCTTTTTAGATTCGATGATGTCAATTGCATCATAAAATACTTTAAAAGCTGTTGATTTTTTACCATCCCACATTAAGTTGTTCACAAAACGTGTTACCAGTTGGTCATTAAACCTTGGATCTGGTAAAAGTGGTCTTTTCTTTGCCGCTCTTTTTCTCATTTCTTTTTCTTAAAAGTTTTTAAAAATTACTTTTTAGCCTCTTTTGGGCGTTTTGCTCCGTACTTAGATCTTCTTTGTGTTCTTCCTGCTACACCTGATGTATCAAGCGCACCACGAACAATGTGATACCTAACTCCTGGCAAATCTTTTACCCTTCCACCTCTGACTAATACTATCGAGTGCTCTTGAAGATTATGTCCTTCTCCAGGGATGTAAGCATTTACTTCGTTTCCATTTGTTAAACGTACACGCGCTACTTTACGCATTGCAGAGTTTGGTTTTTTTGGAGTCGTAGTGTAAACACGCGTACAAACACCTCTTCTTTGAGGACAAGAATCTAGGGCAACCGATTTAGACTTCTTAGTCATTTTGGTTCTTCCTATTCTTACTAATTGTTGAATTGTTGGCATAATTAAATACTAATTTTTCTTTTATTTATTAATTCCCCACTTTTTAGGGGTTGCAAATGTAGTAATTATTTTTACTAAAACAAATCATAATTCATTAAATTTTGTCAACAAACTTAAAAGTAATTTTTTATGATATTTTAGTATACAAATAAAAAAGCCAACTGTATAGATATTTGTTACAGTTGGCTTTAAATGAAAGTTGAGAAATTTATTCTTTTAAAATTTTAAAAACTTTATTTGACACTTCAGTTTCTACATTAATCAAATATGTTCCCTTTTGATAATCAGAAATATCTATAAAACTAACTTTATTATTGACTAATCTAGTTTCTAAAATTCTTCCTTGAATGTCTAAAACTTGAAACTTAATAATGTTATTATTACCATTTATAGTTATCGAAGAAGTTGTTGGATTTGGAAATACTTGAATATCTATTTTATCAAACTGTTCTAGATTTAAAATTTGATGATCTGATGGTGGAAAAGAGTAATAAAATAAGAAACCATTTTGACCAGCAACCGGAGTATATACATTATCATAGAAAGCTAAATTTTGACCTTGTCTTGAGTAATGATAAATCCGTTGAAAAAGACTTAGTGAAAAATCTTGTTGAAGTGATGAAAAACAAGTGTAATTAATGTTTCCAACACCTTCTAATGCTTGTCCAGTTGTCACATCATCTGAATGTCCTTTTATTAGTTTTAAATTTAATCCATTGTTAATTATTGTTCCAACAAAATCAATTGGGCAATTAAATGGACTGTACATGTCACCCAATTGAGAATTGACAACAAACTGATTGTCAAAGTGTAATATCTCACTTACACCTGAGTTAATATAGAAATTTCCAGTTGGGTCTTCTCTTAAATAACAAACAAATTGGGTTTGATTGGCTGTTTGAGGATAAATAATATTTGAATAATCAACTTCATAACCAATATTGTAATACGTTTTATACATTTTATAATAGGTATAACCATTAATGTTTTGAAATCCATCAAAAAAAAGAGTCTTAAATTCACAGTTATGATATCCTGCATCGCCTCTATGTTCTAAAACCTTCCACTCCGATGTTTCATCAAGATAATGAGAATAATAGATTTGTGAAAAACTATAATTACTAAAAAAAATAATCACGATTAACTTTATTATTGATTTCATATCATTGTTGTCTGATAAAAACAAATATATCAATTATTCTTACTAAAACAAATCATAATTAATTTTTCAAAGAACTAATTATTTGTTTTTTAAAGGAATAAACAATAGCTGTTTCAAAATTTAGTTTTAACTTTTAGAAATTTTATTACAACAAATTCAATTCAAATATTCTACAACAGAAAAAATATATTAAACTGTAAATTTTTACGTTATTTTTACAACGTTAATCAAAAACAAAAACAGATTGCTATTTAGCCCTGATGCTAAGGAAAATCCTTTTTTATCATCTCGACAACCGTCGAGATGATAAAAAAGATTTGGAAATGCAGCAGGAATATGCAATACTGATAAAGCCCAAGCCATTCGCTCCTAGAAACTGAAATGAATTCAGCTTAAATGAACAAATTAATATCTCTTTTTATTTTCTTTTTTTGTCTAAATAGTTTTGGGCAAAATATGCATTTGAAAATTACTGGAGCAAGCGAAAATCAAATTAAAGTTATTGATTCTATAGGATATGAAAAGTCTTTTAGTAATGCAAAAGGTATTTTTGATGAAGGTAAATTGTTTTCGGAAAAGTTAATGAAGGATGGTTTTTTAGAACATCGAATAATTGAATCTAAAAAAGAAAATGACAGTACTTTTTTATTGCGTTATGACCTTGGAAAAAAAACTAATTTTATACATATATATATAGGTAAAGATTTAGACAAAAAATATTGGGATTCTTACACTATTAAAAATGATACTTTGATGTTGGTTTTTTCGGAAAGTGAGGTTTTTTTAAACTCTTTATTGAAGAAATTGGAAAGCAATGGTTTTTCTATGTCAAAAGTGAAATTAGAAAACATTTTTATTAAAAATAATTATGTTAGTGCAAATTTGAAGATTAACTATGACAAAAAACGTGAAGTGAATGATATTGTAATTAATGGTTATGATAAATTTCCTGAAGGTCATAAAAAGAATTTGAAACGTTTGTATAGAAAACGAATTTTTAATCAGCAGAATTTGGACAAATTGTATAAAGATATTGAACAATATAGATTTGTAAAACAAACAAAATATCCAGAAATTTTATTTACTAAAGATTCTACAAGGATTTTTGTGTATCTAGAAAAAGCTAAAGCCAATTCATTTGATGGATTTATTGGGTTCTCAAACGATGAAAATAAGAATGTGATTTTTAATGGTTATTTAGATTTATCGCTAAGTAATATTTTAAATTCTGGCGAAAAGTTAGCTTTGTATTGGAAGAGTAATGGTGAAGACCAAAAGACCTTTAATCTTGGCATTGAACTTCCATATGTTTTTAAAAGTCCATTTGGTTTAAAAGCTCAATTGAATATTTTTAAACAGGATAGCACTTTTCAGAACACGCAAACAACAATAGATTTGGGTTATTATTTCAATTATAACACTCGATTGTACTTGGGTTATCAATCAGGTGAATCAAGTGATATAAAAAATTTAAATACTTCAACTTTAAGTGATTATACAAATAAATTTTTTACAACAAATTTTGAATATATAAATTTTAAAAACAACAATTACCTTTTCTCTGAAAAAAGTAATTATAACCTAAAAATTGGTGTTGGAAAACGCGACTCTAAATTTCAAACTAATAATCAATTTTATGGAAATGTAAATTTGAAACATAATTTTTATTTAAATGATAAAAACGTTATCAATATAAAAAGTCAGAATTTTTATTTACAAAGTGAAGAATATATTATTAATGAATTGTATCGTTTTGGAGGCATCAACTCAATACGTGGCTTTAATGAAAATAGTTTACAAGCAACCGCATTTTCATCAATTTTAACAGAATATCGTTATATTATTTCGTCAAATATTTATGCCCATTCTATTATTGATTATGGTTATTTTCAAGATAAAACTTCTAATGTAAACGGCAACCTTTTGGGATTGGGTTTTGGTTTTGGATTACTAACAAAAAACGGTCTTTTTAATTTAGTTTATGCTAATGGAAGTACAAAAGAGCAAGCAATAAAATTCTCGAATTCTATTGTGCATATTAGTTTGAAAGCATCCTTCTAAATTTTTATCCCGAAGTTTCGTTACTTAAACTTTTAAACCTTCTTTTAAAAGTTTACCTTTGCAAAATGGAAAAAGAAAACCAAATTTTTGGAATTAGAGCTATTATTGAAGCTATAAATGCAGGAAAAGAAATCGATAAAGTGTTTGTTCAAAGCGATGCACAAAGCGAATTGATGCAGGAATTGATGAAAGCTATGAAAAAAAATAGCATAAACTTTTCATATGTTCCTGTTGAAAAATTAAACCGATTAACTCCAAATAATCATCAAGGTGCGGTGGCAACTATTGCTCCAATTGGCTTTGTAAAACTTGAAACTTTAGTTGACAGCGTTATAGAAAGTGGCAAAATGCCATTGTTTTTAATCCTTGATCAATTGAGTGACGCTAGAAATTTTGGCGCCATAATTAGAACTGCCGAATGTACTGGTGTTGATGGAATTATAGTTCAAAAAACTGGTTCGGCGCCAGTAAATGGTGATACTGTTAAAACTTCTGCAGGAGCAGTTTTTAATGTGCCAATTTGCAAAGTTGATCATATAAAAGATGCAATATTTTACCTTCAAGGAAGTGGGATAAAAACCGTTGCAGCAAGTGAAAAAACAGAAAATAAAATTTATGACATTATGCTGAACCAACCTATAGCAATAATTATGGGAAGTGAAGACAGAGGAATCAATCCATCAGTTTTAAAAATTGTTGACGAAACTGCCAAGTTACCTATGTTTGGAACTATTGGTTCTTTGAATGTTTCTGTGGCTTGTGGCGCTTTTTTGTATGAAGCGGTTAGACAAAGAAGTTAAAAAACATAATAAATATTAATATCAATTGAATGACTTGTTTATTTAAGAGTAATACAATATCCTATTTTTATATACTATAAAAGTTTATATAAAGTAATCAAGTCTAAATGCCAAACTATTAGATTTGATTACTTTTTTTATCATTAATATTCTCTTTGAAATCATAAATATACCTTATCTGTTCAGATAAAACTTCTTTTTTTTCTATTTCTATTTCCTCTGGTTCTGGTGTATTCACAAAATTACCATTCTCGTCAAAATGCTTCATAAAAGCATCTTCATCTGGATTAAAATTGGGTTTTTCCCATTCATATTGAATGTCTTTTATGTAATCTGGCGTTTTTAGTTTTATTGCAAAAACAAATCCTGTTATTAATCCTGCCAAGTGTCCTTCCCAAGAAATTTTATGATCTACATCGGGAAAAACATACCAAATCATTCCGCCATATAAAATTACAACAACAAGCGACAAAGCCATTAATCTATAATATTGCGTCATCATTCCTTTAAAAAAAATGAAAGAGACTAGAACATATATCAATCCACTTGCACCAATATGATAGGATTCACGACCAATAATCCAAGTAATAATTCCAGAAAGTAGAATTCCATAAACCAAAACTTTTAAAGAAACTTCTCTATAAAAATATATTAAAGCAGTTGTTAATATAAAAAGAGGCAACGAATTATTGGCAATATGGTTTAAATCACCATGTAAAAACGGACTAAAAAACACTCCTTGCAATCCAAAAAAAGAGCGAGGAAAAATTCCATGAATATTTAAATCTAGGTTAAAAGAATTATCTAAATAAAAAACAAACCAAATAGCAACCAAAAAAAAAGTTGGAATAATCCAAGTTGATGGTGAGAATTTAAAATGATTGTGGTCGTTCATTAATATTAATGTTAGTTTTAAAATATTAGATTTATCAAAAATACAACCAATTCTATTTTAATGCTATTTTGTCATATAAAGTTAATTTGGTTATTTGTTGATTTGTTGATTTGAAAACTTAAAATGTATTAAATTTGAGGATTCAATTTTTTTTAAACTACCAATTCCAAAAATATAATGGAAGCACCATTAGCAGAACGTATTCGTCCTCAAAAACTAGAAGATTATATTAGTCAATTGCATTTAGTTGGTCCAAATGGCTCTTTGACACAACAAATTGCTCGTGGTTTAATTCCGTCAATGATTTTTTGGGGTTCACCTGGAACAGGAAAAACAACTTTAGCACAAATTATTGCTAAACAAAGTAATCGTCCTTTTTATGAACTAAGTGCTATAAACTCTGGCGTAAAAGATATTCGCGATGTTATAGAAAAAGCAAAACAAAGCGGTGGATTATTTACAGCTAAAAATCCAATATTATTTATTGATGAGATTCATCGTTTTAGTAAATCGCAACAAGATTCATTATTGGCTGCAGTAGAAAAAGGTTGGATAACTCTTATTGGAGCAACAACAGAAAACCCAAGTTTTGAAGTAATTCCTGCATTATTGTCACGTTGTCAGGTATATGTTTTAAATCCGTTTTCTAAAGAAGATTTATTATCACTTTTAGAAAGAGCTATCAAAGAAGATAGTTTTATTTCATCCAAAAAAATTAAAATCAAAGAATCAGAAGCGTTATTGCGACTTTCTGGTGGCGATGGACGCAAACTATTAAATATTTTCGAACTTGTCGTAAACGCAAGTTCTGAAAGCCAAATTTTGATTACAAATAAAAAAGTTTTGGATTTGGTGCAACAAAATACTGTTCTTTATGATAAAACTGGCGAACAACATTATGATATAGTTTCGGCCTTTATAAAATCTATTCGTGGAAGTGATCCTAACGGAGCAGTTTATTGGTTGGCAAGAATGATTGAAGGTGGCGAAGATGTAAAATTTATTGCTCGAAGAATGTTAATCCTTTCAAGCGAAGATATTGGAAACGCTAATCCAACAGCATTTATAATGGCAAACAATACATTTCAAGCTGTTGCAACCATTGGTTATCCTGAAAGCCGAATCATCTTGAGTCAATGTGCAGTTTACTTAGCAACTTCTCCAAAAAGCAATGCTAGTTATATGGCAATTGGTGAGGCACAAACTCTAGTAAAACAAACTGGTGATTTACCTGTTCCTATTCATTTAAGAAATGCTCCAACCAAATTAATGAAAGAATTGGGTTATGGTGATGAGTATGAATATTCACATAATTATGCCAACAATTTTAGCGAGCAAGAGTATTTACCCGAAGCAATTTCGAATACAGTTTTTTATAATCCTGGAAATAATTCTCGCGAAAACGGAACAAGAGAGTTTTTAAAAAATCGTTGGAAAGATAAGTACAATTATTAGTGTTCAGTGCTCAGTTTTTAGTTGGCCGTTTAAAACTTCACATCCACTTTTTCTGAAACCAATTTTTCATTTTGATAATATTCAAAAAACCATTCGTTGTTTCTTGAAAAGAAAACTCCTTGAATTGTAGCTTTTGTGGCGATATAAAAATCTTTTGTTGAAGTTTTTAAAATTTTATAAATCACCTTTGGTTCTGAATCTATTATTTGAAAGCCATTTGTAATAGGTTGAACAAATAAGGATAAATTATCAACTTTAGAAGTATAAACCTTAACATCTTGGGTAGTTACAACAACTTTTTCTACATTTATTTTAACTGGAGCTGGCTCGCCAATCATTCCAAGACTTTTTTGTGATGTTTCATTAATGTTATATTTATGATTTAAACTTTCAAAAGATTTAAATGCTTCTCTAAGTGCCTGATTGTATGCAACTCCATAATCTTTATCACGGCTTTTCCCTTCTTGTGATACATATAAAATATTGTTTTTGCAATCTTTTAAGACTACTTTAATTTTAGTCATCATTAAAGTATTGCTTTCTTGCAAATCAACATAAACTTTATTACAGTTTTCATTGGCAAATTCGTCTGGAAGAATATCTGAATCTAAATAACTTTCAAAACCATATTTTTCCATAAACATTTTTGTCAATGTATTCAATCGATATTGGTCATTTTCTTTAAGAATAGAAAATTTCAAAGGAACTTTTGCATATTTATATTGATTTAAATTTTGACCAAATCCAAAACTTGAAACCAACAAAAGCAAAATGATATATTTTTTCATTATAAATATTTTTTTAATTCTATTAAATTATTTACTTGATTAATGTGTATCGGAATTTCAATTCTATTTTCATTAAAATGAATTGCTTCCATCCCAAAACTTAATGCTCCTTGAACATCTGCATCAATGCAATCGCCAATCATAACGCTAGATTCTTTACTTGCGTTTGCCAAAGATAATGCAAATTCAAAAATTTTTGCGTTTGGTTTTTTTACTCCAGCCATTTCTGAATTGGTAACAGATGAAAAATATTCTGAAATTCCAGAATTTTTTAATTTCTTATATTGAACTTCGGCAAACCCATTAGTAATAATATGAAGTTTGTACTTAGATATTAAATAATCTAAAACTTCATTTGCACCATCAAAAAGTTTGTTGTTGTCTGGTAAAAATGAAATATAATCAATTGACATTTGATTGATTTGTTCATCAGAAATATTATAATTCATATAATCAAACGACTCTCTTAATCTTTTATATCGTAATTCATCATGAGAAATTTCATCAACTTGATACAGTTTCCAACAAGCTTGATTAATTGGCGCATAAATTTTAATAAAATATTTTGTGTCAATTGTTGGATGTTGTTCTTTAAAAATTTTATCAAACGCCAATTCCGAATTTTTATCAAAATCCCAAAGTGT
>NZ_JAYVFH010000056.1:0-7026 GCF_043773265.1 Flavobacterium sp.
GAAATTTGTAACGTCAAAACAAACAAACATAATTCCATTATTATGAAAAAAACTAAAAACAAAAAAACACTTTTATTAAGAAATAGAATATACCTCCTATTCATATTTTTAATAAACTTTACAGTTCAAGCTCAAAACCCCGAAATGAATATTGTAGGCAATGGATTATCCATTGTAGATGGTGATACTTCGCCTTCAATAACAGATTGGACAGATTTCGGTCTTTCAACATTGGGCGTAAATGTTTCTTACACATTTACAATTCAAAATACTGGCTCTGGAGTTCTAACATTGGGTGCTATAACTTTTACTGGTGCAAATGCAACAGAGTTTAGTGTAATTACTGCTCCAAGTGCAACAGTAGCGGCTGGTGGATCTACCACTTTTGTCATGACTCTTGCACCATTATCCTTAGGAAATAAATCAGCTACTTTTTCTATTGTCAATAATGACAGTAATGAAAATCCATATAATTTTTATTTATATGGTGTTGGAGTAAATCCAGAAATAAACATACTAGGAAATTCTGTTTCAATTGTAGATGGAAATACTACTCCGTCATTAACCAATTGGTCTGATTTTGGAACCACTAATGTGGGAGTTGGAATTACAAGAACTTTTACGTTACAAAATACCGGAACTGGAAATTTATCAATTGGAGCTATTACTTTTTCTGGAACTAATGCCAGTGAGTTTACTGTTACTACTGCACCACCAACTGCACTTACAAATGGTGGCTCAACAACTTTTGTTGTAACCTTTAATCCAACAGCAGTAGGATTAAGAACAGCTTCAATTTCAATAGTAAACAATGACAGTAACGAAAATCCTTATAATTTTTCTATTCAAGGAAATGGTTTAAATCCAGAAATAAATATTTTGGGTAATGCAATTTCTATTGTAGATGGTGATACTACAGCTTCGTTAACAGATTGGACAGATTTTGGCTCAACAAATATTGGATCTTCTTTAACTAGAGTATTTACAATTCAAAATACAGGAATAACAACTTTAAATATTGGTGCAATAACATTTTCTGGAGTTAATGCAGCTGATTTTACAATTACTTCTTTACCAGCATCAACCGTTTCACCTGGAGGTTCTACAACATTTACAGTTTCATTTAATCCTTCGGCATTTGGTGTAAAAAACGCCGCAATATCAATTGCAAATAATGATAGTAACGAAAATCCTTATGATTTTGCATTAAAAGGAACTTGTGTGGCTCCAGAAATAAACCTACTAGGAAATGCTATAAGTATTGTTGATGGTGATACTACTCCAGTTATTACAGATTGGACAGATTTTGGATCTTCAAATGTTGGTTCTCCTATTACTAGAACTTTTACAATTCAAAATCTAGGAAATGCAATATTAAATCTTGGAGCAATAAGTTTTTCTGGAATAAATGCAAGTGAATTTACAATTTCAGCTGCTCCAACAACTTCTGTAGCAATTAGTGGCTCAACAACTTTTATTGTATCATTCAATCCAACTGGAGCTGGAATAAGAACTGCTGTTATTTCTATTGTAAACAATGATGGTAATGAAAACCCATATGATTTTACTATTCAAGGAACAGGAAATGAAACAGAAATAAACTTACAAGGAAATGCAACTGACATTGCTGATGGTGATACATCGCCAATTACAACAGACTGGACTGATTTTGGTTCTTCAAATGTTGGTTCATCAATTACTAGAACTTATACAATTCAAAATACAGGAAATGTTACTTTATCAATTGGAACAATTTCAGTAACTGGTGTAAACTCTTCAGATTTTACTATAACAACTTTACCTTCGTCAACTATTGCCGTTGGTACCTCAACTACATTTGTAGTAAGTTTTAATCCTTCTGCTATAGGAATTAGAACAGCTTCAATTTCAGTAATAAATAATGATGCTAATGAGAATCCATATGACTTTGCAATACAAGGAAACGGAATATTATCAGAAATTAACATTCAAGGTAATACCATTACTATTATTGACGGTGACACAACTCCTTCAATAACAGATTGGACTGATTTTGGATCATCAAATATTGGGACCGCAATAACTAAAACTTTTACTATTCAAAATACCGGAACAGCTGATTTAACAATTGGAACTATTACATTTTCAGGAACTAATGCAGCCGAATTCACAATTACAAGTGCTCCTATTGCTACAATATTAGCAGGTGGAAATACTACTTTTACAGTTAGTTTTAATCCGTCTTCATTAGGATTGAGAACAGCAACTATTTCGATTGTTAATAATGATAGTAATGAAAATCCTTATAATTTTTCTATTCAAGGAACTGGAAATTCACCTGAAATAAATTTATTAGGAAATTCAATCAGTATTGTTGATGGTGATACTTCTCCAACAACTTTAGATTGGACTGATTTTAGTTCATCAACTGTAGGAGTAAATATCAATCAAACTTTTACAATACAAAATCTAGGAAATACTGTATTAAATATAGGAGCAATAACATTTAGTGGCACAAATGCAGCTGATTTTACAGTTTCAACTTCACCATCTGCAACTATTGCAATTGGCAGTACTTCTACATTTGTTGTAACTTTTAATCCATCTGCAAATGGAATAAGAACGGCAACAATAAATATTGCTAATAATGATTTAAACGAAAACCCATATAACTTTTCAATTCAAGGAACTGGAATTGCGCCAGAAATAGACCTTCAAGGTAATGCAACTTCAATTATTGATGGTGATATTACTCCTACAACTGCAGATTGGACAGATTTTGGAACTTTATCTACAAGAACTTTTACAATTCTTAATACTGGTAATCAAATTTTAAATATTGGAGCAATTACTATAACTGGATTAAATGCTTCTGATTTTTCAATTTCAACTCTGCCTGCAAGCACCATTGCAGCTGGTGGTTCAACAACTTTTGTTGTAACTTTTTCAACAAGTACTTTAGGTGTTAAAAATGCTTCTATTAATATCGATAATAACGATTCAAACGAAAACCCATATAATTTTGCAATTTCAGCAAATGGAACTGCTCAAGAAATTGATATTAAAGGTAATGCAACTTCAATTGTAACTGCCGATATTACTCCAGCTACAACAGATTGGACTGATTATAGCACAGTTGCAAACTCACGAACTTTTACAATTTATAATACAGGTACATTGCCATTAAATATTGGTTTAGTTTCTATTACTGGAGCTAATGCTTCTGATTTTACAGTAACTTCTTCTCCTAGTTCAATTATAAGTGGAAATAGCTCGACAACTATTACCGTTGCATTTTTACCAACCGTTGCAGGTGTAAAAAATGCAACATTGTCAATTGCAAATAATGACAGTAATGAAAATCCTTATACTTTTGCTATTAGAGGAACTGGTGTTGCACCTACAATGAATATTAAAGGAAATAACACACTTATACCAGATGGTGATATAACACCAACATTATTAGATTGGACCGATTTTAATATTACAAACGTAAATGGAATATTAACAAGAACATATACTATTGAAAATACAGGTACAATGAATCTTAATTTAACTGGAACACCAATAATAACTGTTACAGGAAGTCCTGAGTTTACAATTTCTGTATTACCATCAACTACAATTACAGGTTCTAATACAACAACTTTTAAAATTAGATTTAATCCAACTGCAATTGGATTATATATTGCAGATATTTCAATTGCAAATAATGATGCTGCATCTGGTAAAAATCCATATACCTTTAGAGTAACTGGTCAAGCCGTTCAAGTTTTTACAGACAGTGATAGTGATTTTGTATTTGATAATGTTGATTCTGACGATGATAACGATGGAATTCCAGACAATATTGAACAAAGTTTTGATTCTGGTTCATTGATAACTAATAAAGTAAATGTACCAATTTTAAATGAAACTTTTGGAACTGGAACTGCTAGAGCTATGATTAATGTAAATAATCCAACTGCTTCAACAACTTATTGTTTTGAATTAGGTACAACAGCACCTGAAGCTTGTAGTTTATATCCAACAAGTGCAGGTGTAAATGACGGAGAATACACAGTTTCATATGTTGCTGGAGCACCAACAGCATGGTATCTAGGATTAGACCATACTCCTGGAGATGTTGATGGTAGAATGGCAATATTTAATGCTGCAGATGATCTTACAGAAGAATTTTATAGAACTACTTTACTTGGTGTTATTCCAAATGCACAATTAAACTATAGTTTCTGGGTAATAAACCTTATAAGATCTGACCATCCACTTGGTGCAGAAACAGCGAGAAAGCCAGATATTACTATTGAATTTAGAGATGCTAACAATATATTACTAAGTACAATTACTACTGGACTTATTCCTGTTACGAATGCAGCTTCTGTTCCAAATGGTGATTGGTATAACTTTACAGCAACTTTCACTCCTACAACTTCTGATATACATGTTGTGTTTAGAAACAATCAACTTGGAGGTTTTGGAAATGATTTAGCTATTGATGATATTCTTATTACTCAACGTTTAAATGATACTGATCAAGATGCAATTGCAGATGTATTAGACTTAGATTGTGATAATGATGGTATTGGCGATATTATTGAAGATGGTTGGGAAATTTATAGTAATGGAAAAGATACTATGGATTTAACAGCAGCTTCTTGGGTTGACAATAACGGAAATGGATGGAATGATGCTTCTGAAATACATTATGCAACATTAGCTCCAAAAAATAATGATGATGATTCAGTGCCAAATTACCTTGATTTAGATTCAGATAATGATGCAATTTTTGATGTTGATGAAGCAGGATTACTTAATGGTGATGGCGATGTTAATTGTGATGGTGAAGGTGAAGGTACAGATACCGATAAAGATGGAATATTATCCTCTTTTGATACATTCGTAGGATTCGGAAACACATCAAAACCATTACCAATAAACACTCTAGCAACTGGTAATTATGATTATATAAAATTGAATTCAAATACAGATGGAACTTTTGATATAACCAAAACCCTTTATGCTAATAAAGATACAAATTCTGATGGGAAAATTGATGGCACAACTGATATTGACAAAGATGGAATTATAGATTTATTTGATACAAATACCAATTATTTTGGTTCGCCAAGAGATATTAATAAAAAATTATATCTTAATTTTGATGGTAGAAACGATTATGGTGAAGCGTCATCTATTCTTGGTGGATTATCATCGGCATCAATCATGGCTTGGGTAGATTTAAATAGTGCCTTTTCTACAAATGGTGTAATTTTTGGACAAGATAAATTCCAAATCCGTATCAAAGCTGCTCGTAATATTGAAGCTATAATTAATGGTACAACTTTAACCTACAATACTGTTGCTCTAAATAAAAACCAATGGTATCATGTAGCTGCAACTTATGGTGCTGGCTCATTAAAATTATATTTAAATGGTTTGTTAGTTGCTACTCAAAATGTTTCTGGAGCAATAAGTGCTGACGCATCATTATTAACAATTGGTAAAAATCCAATTGCAAATAACAATTATTTTAAAGGTAAAATTGATGAAGCTAGACTCTTTAATGTTGTGCTTACAGAACAACAATTACAAAGAATGGTATATCAAGAAATTAAAGATTTCAGTGGTCAAATTAGAGGTGAAATCGTTCCTAAAAATATAGAAACGTTGCCTTTTGCAAATCTATTACTTTACTATAGAATGGATGTTTATAAAAATGATATCATAGATGATTTAACTACTCTAGCAGTTGATGCTGGTACCGGTATGAAAATTTATAACAACAAAGTTATTTGGTATCAAGAAGCACCAATGCCATTTATTACTGAACGAAATGGAGATTTTGCTACAGCAACTGACAACGTTTTAAAAGATATTAGAGGATTAGATATTATAGATTATGATTGGTCTATTGTTCAAGTAAAACATGATATTATTGAATTTTCAAACAACACAGATCTAGGAATGTTTATAGATTCTGGAAAAACAGTTAGCATCAACAACGATAATAAAATTCAAAATAACTGGTATCTAAAACTAGATGGAAAAATAGATTTAAATGGTAAATCTCAATTAGTTCAAACAATAAATAGTGATTTAGAACCTACAAGCGCAGGTTTTATTGAAAAAGATCAACAAGGACAATCTAATCTTTTTAACTATAACTATTGGTCTTCTCCAGTTGGAGCTATTAATAATGTAATTAATAATAATGCCTATACAGTTTCTGGAGTTATGAAAGATGGCACAACATCTACTCCACAAAATATAACATGGACATCTGGATATAACGGAAGTCCAACTAGCCCAATTACTTTAAGTAGTACCTGGATTTATAAATTCCAAAATTTAAGTCCTGTTTATGCAAACTGGCAGTCTGTTGGTTCATCAGGATCTTTAAATGCAGGACAAGGTTATACTCTAAAAGGAAGTGGTGGTATAGAAGCTACTCAAAACCTATCATTTGTTGGTAAACCAAACAATGGATTAATTTCAAGTGCAATTGCAGCTAATAATTTAAATTTAAGTGGAAACCCATATACTTCATCAATTGATGCAACACAATTTATTTTAGATAACAATTCCTCTACAACTGGAACATTATATTTTTGGGAACATTCTCCAACTAACAATACCCACAACACAGCTGGTTATCAAGGCGGATATGCTACAAGAAATGCAACTGGTGGTGTTGCTCCTGTTGCTCCAACGGAAATCACCGGAGTAGGAACAAGTGCTAAAATTCCAGGAAGATACATTCCTGTAGGTCAAGGATTCTTTGTCAAAGGTTCTCCTACTGGTGGAAACATCGTTTTTAACAACAATCAAAGACTATTTATTAAAGAAGATGATGTAGATTCTAATACACTTTTTAAACAAAATACTTATAAAAATTACTCAACACCAGTAGTACAAGTATATAACAATTCTAATGATGAAAAACCAGAAGATGAATTCAAGAAAATTCGTTTAGCTTTTAAATCTACAGATAACTTTTACAAACAAGCGCTTCTTGGATTTATGGAAAACAATGCTACAGATAATCTA
>NZ_JAYVFH010000057.1:0-5656 GCF_043773265.1 Flavobacterium sp.
AAGAAAAAATAAATCTTGCTGAAGAAATTATTAATAAATCGATAAAAATGAAACAGCAAACCCAAGATATTAGAGGATTGGCATTTGCAATATATGGAAAAGCAAAAGTACTTTTTGCACAAAAAAAATACATTTTAGCAGAGCAAGAATTTAATGAGTCTATTCGTATTCATCAAGATATGGGAGAACGATTAGGTTTGGCAATGGCTTATCAAAAAATGGGTAAATTGTATTTAGAATCAAATCAACTCGACAAAGCAAAAGAAGTTGCCTCTAAAGGTCTAGAAATATGTCGTTTATATAATATCACCATCATAAAATTTAAATGTTATTATTTATTTTATACAATATATAGATTAGAAGCAAATCATATTATAGCATTAGAATATTTAGAAAAGTATTTGAAAGAAAAAGAAGCCGTAATTAACACACAAACACTTAAAGTTATTGATAATTATGATATGCTTGTTCAAATGAAAACCATGCAAAAAGAAGCAGAACTTCATAAAGAACGTGCTGAAATGATTGAAATTAACAATAGAGCTGAAGAAAAAGCTAGAGTTAGACAAGAATTTTTATCTACAATGAGTCATGAAATTAGAACTCCTTTAAATGCTATAACAACGGTTGTATCTATGCTTAGCGAAAATTCTAATAAAGAGGATTTCATTTTAATCGATTCGTTAAAATTTTCATCAAATCATTTAATGCAAATTATAAATGATATTCTGGATTTTAATAAATTAGAATTAGGAAAAATGAAATTAGAACTTTATTCGACTAATATTAAACACTTTACAACTAATTTTTGGAAAACATATGAATTTCAAGCTATTGAAAAAAAATTACAATTTAATTTAATTATAGATTCAAATATTAATGATTATTATTTATTGGACGAGACAAAAATTACTCAAATTTTAGGAAATTTAATTGGAAATTCGATAAAATTTACTGAACGTGGTGAAATAAAATTAGAGCTTAAACTCATTAAAAAAAATAAAAGCAACGATACTATATTATTTAAAATTTCGGATACCGGTGAAGGAATAGAAAAAAATAACATTAAGAAAATATTTGATAGTTTTTCTCAATTAAAAAATATTATAACCAGAAAAATTGGAGGTACTGGTCTTGGACTTGCAATTGTGAAAAAATTAATTCATTTGCATAAAAGCGAAATTTATATAGAAAGTGAAATTGGCAGCGGTACAATTTTTTGGTTTGAATTGAAATTAAAAAAATCAGAAAAAATTATTCAAAATAGTACAATTTTTAAAAACAAAGATTTAAATGGATTACATGTATTATTAGCAGAAGATAATGCTATTAATGCTTTGATAGCCATTAAATTACTGTCAAAATGGGGAATTACCGTTGATCATGCAGTTAATGGTTTAGAAGCTATTGATAAATCAAATTCTAATAAATATGATTATATATTAATGGATATTCACATGCCAGAATTAGATGGATATCAAGCTACAAAGTCAATAAGAATGTGTCTAAACGGAAATTCAAATACTCCAATATTTGGTTTAACAGCCGATATTTCTGTTAAAGACAATATTGAGTTTAAAAATTATTTTTCTGGATTTTTATTAAAACCAATAGAAATAGACAAGTTAAAAATGGCACTTTCAAATTAATATTTTTAAAAATAATGAGTTATTATAAAATAGAAAATTTAGAAAATTATTTCAATATGTACAAGAAATCGGTTCGAGAGCCGAGAAAATTTTGGGATAAAATAGCCGATGAAAACTTTACATGGTAACAAAAATGGGATAAAGTTGTTGAGTTTTCATGGCACAGTTTATTTCTAATTTTTCTGTTTTCATTTTAATTTCTTTTTAAAGAGAAAATTTCTCCAATTTTACTGTAATTTGAACCTGCTAATCTTGAAACCGGTTAATAATTTTTCAAATTTATTTTATAATTTTCCAACAAAACTGAATCGATTAAATGCATCTTTACAATCTTCCAGTAACAATACAAGCGCTACCATTTTTATAATTTTCTAGAAAATAGTAATGTACCATTTCGCATTCAAATGTAATTTTGCTTTCCTTGACACGCTTAGGTTTTATTTTTAAAGAATCAATGGGAGTAAGGTTTGCCAAATTAAATTCATATACATCACAATTTACCGCTTGAGAAGTCATATTCATTTGTTCTGCCAAATCTTCTGTAACCATATTCACAACAAATTAATGCAAATTATTATGACTACAAATCAAAAGCTATCAAAAAAATATTAACTTTTTATCTCATTTTGTTTAGAACTTGAATAATTTTCCTTTTTGTAATAATTGGGTTAAAATTATATAGAATGCATTTTTTACCCAATAAAATTAAGATGTATATAAAAAAAAGACAAATAAATTACATATTTAGCTTTTAAATACTTGCTAATTTAGTATATTTATGCAAAATTTATATATATGGAGATTTTAGCTTGTCCAAAATGCCAAAGTGATAACATTGTAAAAAGCGGTATAATCAAAGGCAGGCAAAGGTTTTTGTGCAAAAAATGTAATTATTACTTTACGGTCAATAAATTAGGCAAAAAAATTCATAGTTACTATGTAACCAAAGCATTACAATTATATCTTGAAGGATTAAGTTTTAGAGAAATAGAACGTATTATTGGTGTTTCTCATGTAACTGTTAGTAATTGGGTTAAAGAGTATAAAGTAACTAAACCCAATCATACAGATTATCATCCAACTTATAAGATTTACAATCATTTAGAATTGGTTGAGTTTTTAAAAAACAAGAATCAATTGAAAGGAGCTGGAATGATTATTACAGAGCTTGGGGATAAATTTATGCTAATAAAATGGGAACGATTTAAAGATTAACTATAGCAATTTACACAAATATATATCATTATTTTTTTCATTGATAAAAAAGTAGAATTTGGCCGAACCAATAATTATAACTAATCAAATTTTAAATTATGAAAAAAACAATATTATTATCGGTTTTTGTCTTTTCCTTTATTGGAAATGCACAAACTCCAAGTCCAACTCCAAATCAAGAAGTTCAAACTGCAAAAGTTGTTTCAGTAGAAAAAGAATGGGATGTAAATCTTTATGGATTTATTAGAACAGATTATATTTGGGATACAAGAAAATCTGCTCAAGTAAGAGAATACAATTTAAATCTATATCCGTTGGATGAAGTTTTAGACGCCAATGGTGAAGATGTTAATAAAGTTGGTGCATCTAATTTTTTATCTGTTGTTAGTAGATTAGGAGTAAAAGTTAAAGGACCAAATGTTTGGGGCGCAAAAACTTCAGGAACTTTAGAAGGAGATTTCTTCGGAAATACTGAAAGTAGCATTGGTTTGTTCAGAATTCGTCACGCACATATAAATCTAGATTGGTCTAAAACTTCACTAACTTTAGGACAAACTTGGTATCCATCTTTTATTCCAGAAGTATTTCCTGGAGTTGCTAATTTCAATACAGGTATATTATTTAATCCATTTGGATGGGCATCACAAGTTAGAGTAAAACAAAATTTTTCTAAAGAATTCTCATTTGCATTAACTGCTTATAAAGAAAGAGAATTTACTACACCAACTGCTGCAACTGGAACTCAAAATTCAGCTTCAACTAATTCGGCTTTACCAACTTTTCACGGTCAATTTCAATTTAAAAATAAAAATTGGATTGCTGGTGTTGGAGCAGAGTATAAATCACTTCAACCATTAACAGTTTCTAATAATTTAGTTACTACAGAAAAAGCTAACAGCACTTCTGTAATGGGTTATTTTAAATATTCTAATGATAAGTTTTACTTTAAAGCTTACGGAATTTCAGGAGGAAACTTAAACAATATGGTTATGTTGGGTGGAATTGCAGGTTATACAATTGCAGGTCAAGTTGAAAAATATGAAGTTTCTAAAACAACAGCTTTTTGGGTAGAATTGGCAAGCAATAATAAGAAAACGGCACCAGGATTGTTCTTTGGATATACTAAAAATCACGGAACTGGAGTTGATGGAGCAACAGCTTTTTATACTAGAGGAAATACAGCAACAAGAGGTGTCGACAATGTTTGGAGAGCATCAGGAAGAGTAGATTTTAAACAAAATAAATTCAGAATTACACCAGAAATTGAATACACCAAAGCAACTTGGGGTGATTTAAAATCTGATTTTTCTATTGAAAATAACGAAAAAAAATTGGGTAATTTAAGAGCAATGATCTCTTGTGCTTATTCATTCTAAAAATTTAAACCAACTAAAAATTATAAAAACATGAGTGATAAATCATCAAAAGGAATCTGGAAAGTAATATCCGCTTCCTCAATGGGAACAATGATCGAATGGTATGATTTCTATATATTCGGAAGTTTAGCCGTAGTATTATCAACAAAATTCTTTCCGTCAGATAATCCTACCGCAGCATTTCTTTCAACACTAGCAACATTTGCTGCCGGTTTTGTAGTACGTCCATTTGGCGCATTATTCTTCGGACGACTAGGCGATTTAATAGGAAGAAAATATACCTTTATGGTAACTTTAATGCTTATGGGCGGCGCAACTTTTTTAATAGGTTGTATTCCAAGTTACGAAACAATAGGTTTTATGGCTCCAGTTTTAGTATTAATTTTACGTTTGCTTCAAGGTTTAGCGCTTGGAGGTGAATATGGTGGAGCTGCAACTTATGTCGCCGAACACGCACCAAAAGGCGAAAAAGGATATTGGACTTCATGGATTCAAACTACAGCAACTGTTGGTTTATTTGTATCTTTAATGGTAATTTTAATTACTAAAGGATTATTATCTAAAGAAGCATTTGACGAATGGGGTTGGAGAGTTCCGTTTTGGGTTTCTATAATAATGGTTTTTGTATCGTATTTAATACGTAAAAATATGGACGAATCTCCAGTTTTTGCAAAAGCGAAAGCCGAAGGAAAAACCAGTACCAATCCATTAAAAGAAAGTTTCGGAAACCGTTATAATTTAAAATTTGTTCTTCTTGCATTATTTGGCGCAACAATGGGTCAAGGAGTTGTGTGGTACACAGGACAATTTTATGCTATGAGTTTCTTGAAAACAGTAATGTCTGTCGATTCTACTCAAGTTGATACACTTTTAGGAATTGCTCTAATTTGCGGAACACCATTTTTTGTATTCTTTGGTTGGTTGAGTGATAAAGTAGGTCGAAAAGCAATTATGATGTCTGGTTTATTGATTGCAATATTAGCTTACAGACCAATTTATAGAGCAATGTATCAAACTACAGATTTGGCTTTAAAAACCGAAATTGTTGACCAAACTAAAATTGTACCTTCAATAAAAGAAATTGATGCAACAAAATTAGATTCTATTTACACCACAAATAAATCATTTGCAGACGGAACAAAGGTTGAAGAAATTAAAACCAAACATTTTGAAAATGGCAAATTAATGCTTGACGATAAAGGAAAAGACAAAATCGAAACAAAAGTTACCAAAACAATTAACAGCAGCGACAAATGGTGGCTTGTATTTCTAGTCTTTATTCAAGTTATCTTTGTAACGATGGTTTATGGACCAATTGCGGCTTTCTTAGTTGAAATGTTTCCAGTAAAAATTAGATATACGTCAATGTCGTTGCCTTATCACGTAGGAAATGGTATCTTTGGTGGATTACTTCCT
>NZ_JAYVFH010000058.1:0-30400 GCF_043773265.1 Flavobacterium sp.
TTTATGAACACCAGCAAATGATGGATGACCACATTGCAAAACTAAATGCTTAGAATTGTCAATTAATAAAGCTTTTTTTTGAGCAAAGTTACCCCAAAGCATAAAAACAACATTTTGTTTATCATTAGATATTTTCTTAATCACAGCATCTGTAAAAAGATTCCATTTTAAATGTTTATGACTATTTGGTAGGTCTTTTCTAACTGTCAAACTAGAATTCAATAATAAAATTCCTTGTTTAGACCAACGTTCTAAATTTCCTGACGATGGAAAAAATACAGAGTCAAATTGTGAATTAATTTCTGAAAAAATATTTTTCAATGAAGGTGGAATTTTAATGGTATCGTTTACAGAAAAACACAAACCATTGGCTTCTCCATCGCCATGATAAGGATCTTGACCAATAATTACTACTTTCAAATCATCAAAAGAACATTTATCAAAAGCATTAAAAATCAGTTCTTTTGGAGGAAAACAAACTTGATTTTGATATTCTTCATCAACCATTTGCATCAAATGATGAAAATAAGTTTTTTGAATTTCTTGTTTTAAAAGTAAATCCCAATCTGAATTTAAATTGATTTGCATAAAAATAATTTAAATACAAAGTTCGCAAAGTTTTTTATAAAGTACCTATAGAAATATAGATTTTGACTTTGAAACTTTGTAACTTTGATTTTTTATAAAAAACAATGATTACAATTACAGACAAAACATTAAAAGACTTAGAATTCAATACCATTTTGCAAACCATTTCTGCCATTTGCAATACTGAAATTGGTAAACAAAAAGCATTAGAAATAATCCCAATTAGTGATAAATCGATTTTGATGAATAGCTTGTTTCAAACATCTGAATATTTATCATCGTTTAGTAATAATAATGCAATTCCAAATCACGGTTTTGAAAACATTGCAACTGATATAAAAATGCTTGGCATTGAAGATAGTTTTCTAGAAGTTTCAAGCTTTAGAAAAATGGCTACTTTGTCGGAAACGGTTAATGTATTATTGCTATTTCTTAAAAAATTCAACGAATATTATCCAAAGCTAAACGAAAAAGCAATTCAAGTTGAGTATACCAAATTCATAATTCAAAAAATTGACGAAGTAGTAGATAAATATGGAGTTATAAAAGACAATGCGTCGCCTGATTTAATCAATATTCGTAGAGATATGAGTGTTGTTCGTGGCAAAGTAAATCAAAGTTTTGGCATTGCAATGAGTCAATATAATTCCTTGGGATATTTAGATGATATCAAAGAAAGTTTTGTTGAAAATCGTAGAGTTTTAGCAGTTTTAGCAATGTATAGAAAAAAAGTAAAAGGTTCAATTTTGGGCAATTCCAAAACTGGAAGTATTGCTTATATTGAACCCGAAACAACATTACAATATTCAAGAGAATTAAACAATTTAGAATATGAAGAACGTGAAGAAATTATTAGAATTTTAAAACAATTGTCTAATGATATTCGTCCTTTTTTGGAATTACTAAAACAATATCAAGAATTTTTGAGCGATATAGATGTAATTGCTGCAAAAGCAAAATATGCCAATAAAATTAATGGTTTATTGCCAAAAATAATTGAAGAAAAGAGGTTGTATTTTCGTGATTGCTACCATCCTATTCTATTTTTAAATAATTCAGAAAAAAACGAGAAAACCTATCCTCAAACTATTGAACTTAATGAAAAAAACAGGATAATTGTAATTTCTGGTCCAAATGCTGGCGGAAAAACAATTTCTCTAAAAACAGTTGGATTGTTACAATTGATGTTGCAAAGTGGTATGCTAATTCCAGTTCATGAACGAAGCGAAACCTTTTTATTTGACAGAATTCTTACCGATATTGGCGACAATCAATCTATTGAAAATCATTTAAGTACATACAGTTACCGACTCAAAAACATGAACTACTTTTTGAAAAAATGTAATTCTAAAACTTTATTTTTAATTGATGAGTTTGGAACTGGTTCTGATCCTGAACTTGGCGGTGCTTTGGCAGAAACTTTTCTAGAAGAATTTTATCATAGAGATGCATTTGGGATTATTACAACTCATTATTCTAATTTAAAAATCCTTGCTAATGAATTGCCATTTGCATCAAATGCCAATATGCTATTTGACGAAAAATCATTAGAACCAATGTATAAATTGATACTTGGTCAAGCAGGAAGTTCGTTTACCTTTGAAGTAGCACAAAAAAATGGTATTCCTTATGGATTAATAAATCGTGCAAAAAAGAAAATTGAAGGCGGAAAAATACGTTTTGACAAAACCATAGCAACGCTACAAAAAGAGCGTTCAAAGATGGAAAAAACTTCTTTAAATTTAAAAGAAGAAGAAAGCAAAGCTCGTGATGAAGGAAAAAAAATGGAAGCCATTAATATAAAAATAAAAGATAAACTAGAGCGTTATCAAGAATTGTATGATGCCAACCAAAGGTTAATCTATATCGGACAAAAAATTGATGATATATCTGAAACCTATTTCAATAATAAAGACAAAAAAACATTGCTTGGTGAGTTTTTAAAAATGGTTGAAATTGAAAACAGCAAACGAAAAAAAATATCTGCTAAAGAAAAAATTGCAAAAGAAGTCATAAAAAAACAAGTTGAAAAAGAAGTTATTGTTAAGGTTGAAGAAATTCGCGTTGAAAAGAAAGAAAAGAAACTAAAAGCTTCTATCATACCTATAAAACCTAAAGTAGTATTAAAAATCGGTGATAGAGTTAGAATGTTTGACGGAAAAGCAATTGGAACATTAGATAAAATTGAAAAAAATAAAGCAGTAGTAAACTATGGTGTTTTTACATCCAAAGTGAGTTTAGAAGTTTTAGAATTTGTTGAACCTTTAAAGTAAAACTAATGGAAGGATTACCAAAAGATAAAAAAATTATACTTTTTGACGGTGTTTGCAACCTTTGTGATTCGTCTGTTCAATTTATTATTAAACATGATAGTCAAGATGTTTTTAGATTTGTTGCATTACAGTCTGATTTAGGACAACAAATTATAAATCATATTGGCATAAAAAACAACACAATTGATAGTATTTTATTATATGAACCAGGTATTGCCTATTATTATAAAGGAGAAGCGATATTAAGAATTATTTCCTCATTAAAAAGTTGGCACAAATATTTCAAATACATTAAGTTTACTGGAATTTTTTCGAGTTTTATATATGATTATATTGCTAAAAATCGCTATAAATGGTATGGAAAAAAAGAAAGTTGCATGATTCCAACACCTGAATTGAAAGCTAAATTTTTATAACAATCACTACCAATTTAGCATCCTTTTTTTTGCCTTAAATCAACTTTAAAAAAAATATAAATAAAAAAACCGTCTCAAAATTAATTGAAACGGTAATTTTTTTATATCAATTTAGCAATTTTATTCTAACATAAAACTTACAGAAACATTTGTAACAACTTGAATTTCACCAACAGCAAGAGTTTCTTGTGGTGCTTCAGACGAGGCATCTTGTGCCATTGCCATATTCTTATACATTGGTTGTGGCTGAAAATAATTTGTTGGATTATCAGTAATTAATAATGCTTTTCCAACCTTTTGATTTAAAACTGAAACATAATCTTCTGCTTTCTTTTTAGCATCTCTCATTGCTGCTTTTCTAGCTTCTGATTTATGTTCTTCAATTTTTGATGATTTAAATTCTATATCACTAATATTATTTATTCCGTTATCAACTAAACCCATCATTAGTGCATCATATTTAGAAACATCTTTCAGTAAAATAGAAATATTTTGTGATGCTTGATAGTTATATTTCTTTTTATCATAATCATAATTTCTATTTAAAGTAACGTTTGTAGTTTGAAAATCAGATAATGGAATTCCAAATTTCTTTATATACTTAACAACTTTATCTACTTTTTCATCATTAAGTTTTTTTACTTCTTGAGCATCTTTACCAAGATTTTCAACGCCAAAGTTTATTTCAACCTGGTCTGGTTTTACTTTAATTTTTCCTTCGCCAGTTACAGATACTTGCGGAATTTGCTTTTGTTCTTGTGCTTGTGACATTGTTGCAAATAATGTTAATGTTATTAATACTAATTTTTTCATAATACAATAATTTAATTTTAATTTATAATTTCAAAAGTTGTGCCAGTTATATTTTTCCTTGTTTAGCCATTACAAATAATATTACAATTGGAATTGCTAATATCAAAACGGTCATTAAATTATTAGAAAATAAAGTTGGTTGCTCTAGCAAAGTAATAGCATATCCTCCAATTGCTCCGCCAAAATGAGCCGTGTGACCAATATTGTCATTTTTAGTTTTCATTCCATAAATAGAATATAGTAAATATATTATTCCAAATAAATATCCAGGAATAAATCCATAAATCATTATTCTAGATTCTAATAATATTGCCGAATAAACAATTCCGGTAACAGCTCCAGATGCTCCAACTGCTCGATAACTATAATCATCTTTATGAAAAATCATAGTTAATAAACTTCCAAAGATTAAGCTGGCAAGATAAATTAATAGAAATGGTAAGTTTCCAAGATTTTCATATACATATGGAGCGAAAAAATATAATGTTAACATATTAAAAGCCAAATGCGGAATATCTGCATGTAAAAAAGCCGATGAAACCATCCTGATTTGTTCTCCAGAACGAATACTACCAACATGAAATTCAAATTTTCTAAAAAAAGAAATGTCATCAAAACCTTTTAAACTAAAAATAATATTGGCCGCAATGATACCAATTAGAAAAATATTCATATCCATAAAAAAATAATTTTAGTAAAAATAAGAATTGTTCTAAGCATTTGTTAAACAAAATCAATAAAATTACTTTAAAATGTATATTTGCATAAAAAAATAAGAATGCAATTTCTATTATTTATACTTTTATATCCTATTCTTTGGTTCATTTCTATACTTCCTTTTAGGATTTTATACCTTCTTTCAGACGGGATTTACATTCTAGTTTATACTATTTTGGGTTACAGAAAAAAAACTGTTAGAGCAAATATTGCATTGGCATTGCCGCATTTATCAATAAAAGAAAGAATTGTTATTGAAAAAAAATTCTATTCTCATTTGTGTGATATGTTTTTAGAAATGATAAAAACTATGTCGCTAACTCAAAAACAAATTGATGAAAGGTTTAAATTTTCAAATCTTGATGTTTATTTAGATTTAGAAAAAAAAGGAAAAAGTATAGCATTAGTTTGTGCACATTATGCTAGTTATGAATGGGTTTTATCAATGAATAATTATATCACTTTTAAAGGATATGGAATTTATAAAAAAATTGCAAATGATTATTTTGATAAATTAGTTCGTGATATTCGTTCTAAATTTAAAGCTTATTTAATTACAACCAAAGAAACCAAATCAACAATAGAAGAAAATGCAAAAAATGGAGTTCTTGCAGTATATGGATTTGCAAGTGATCAAACACCGAGATTGTCTAAAAATTTAAATTGGCATCACTTTATGGGAATTGAAACTCCGATTCATGTTGGTGCAGAATCTTTAGCAAAAAGATACAACTTGAATGTGATTTTCTTGAGAACAAAAAAGCTAAAACGTGGTTATTATGAAGCTAGTTTTGAAGTGATGACAGAAGATATAAATTCTATTGAAGATTATAAATTATCTGAAGCATTTATGGCAAAAGTTGAACAACAAATATATGATCAACCAGAATATTATTTATGGACACACAAACGATGGAAACACAAAAAGAAAAATTAAACCCTACCTTTTAGTGAACTAAAAACCCATGCATTAGCCAAAAAACCAACTCCAGTTGCACCAAAACCCCAACCTGCAGTCTCGTCATATCTAAAAGCAGCAAGTGCAATTAGTATTAAACCCATTATTATCATAATAAATGTAGCCCAGCCAAAAACGGTATTTTTATTCATTCCCATACTATTTCTAATTAATTATTTTGTGATATACAAATATCGCAAATATAGATCAATAAAAAACATTTTATTTATTTTAACCTAATCGACTGAATTATAAATACCATAGAACCAAATAAATAAATAATTACATCCTTCAAATCATTTTCTTTTAGCAAAAACATCTCCAAATTTTCATGAAAATAAAGATGTTCAACACAATTGATATAATAATCAATAGTTTCTGAAAAAATGAAAAAACTTGCTCTAACACAAATTATAAAATAAAGAAAACCAAAAAACAACCAATTATAGGTTTGAAATAATTTGAGTTGAAAATTCATATTATTGATGCTCTAAGAACTACAATTGCCAGAGTTATTATAAGGTGCAATTGTATTTAATAATGTTCAAATTGTTAGTCCAAAAATTGTTAAAAATAAAAAAAGGAGTTAACAAACTCCTTTTAAATTAAAACAATAACTAAACTCAGTTAAACAAATTTTCAAATCGGGTTTATTGGAAGTAAAATAAAGCAACCATTTGCCTAATAATTCAATTTCATAATCAGTTAGGTTCTTTATTCCTTTTCTCAATTCTTTTTTGAAAAGATTTGGATCAAAACTTACGTTTTCTAACGTAGCTTTTGTGTAATCGTAGATCATTCTCGGCATAATAAATTAAGATTTAGGGTTATCTTATTGTAGAACGTTTAGTAAAATTAAAACTAAATCTTAAAACAGCAATACAATCAATCGTTTAAATACATATTAAATCGATTAAATACATTATTTAATATTTATTATAAGACAAAACTTATAATAACACAAGAATTAAAGTTTTTAATATATCTATAAAACATTTATAAATTAAAAAACCCTAAGTATAGAAACTAAAAAAAGGAACCGTTTAAGTTCCTTTTAGTTTTATTTGTTGAAAATCAGTAAACATTGTCTTAATTCTGGTTTTTCACTTGTGAAAGTAAGCAACCATTCTTTTAGTTGATCAATTTCATAAGGCAATAGCATTTTTACAGCTTTCTCTAATTCTTTAAAAAAAAGTTTAGAGTCGAAACTCACTCTTTCTAAGACAGACTTAGTGTAGTCATAAATTAATCTAGACATAAAATCAGTTAATTTGGTTAGACTTAATAGGACATTCAAAAGAACTTAATAAAATATTATTTTATTACATCAAAAATAAAAAAATATTAAATACAAAAGTTAAATTATAAGTTAATTTTGTTGATTGCATTTATATAATTAACAAATTCCTTGAAAACATTGAATTTTGTATTTTTTATTTATATGATTATAGCTACATTTAAATTTAATAAAAAAAAATACTTATTTATTATCTTTTTCAGAAATTTCAACTTCATTTTCTTCTTCAACACTTTCTATCATTTCAATATATTCTTCATGAAGTTTAGTAATCTCTCTTTCTGTTTTATCACTTGTATCCATAACAGCATTATTTGCCGTTTCATGAGATGAAATAAGCTCATTCATTTTTAAATGTATTAATGCTGTATGTCTATTAAATGATTTTTGAATAATAAATAAACTCAAAAAAGTAATTCCAAAAATAATATCTCCAATGTTTTGATGTGCATCATTAGATGTAAAAAGGTTTGTAGACCACCAATATAGTACCATACAAAATGCAATTAAAAATGTAATTGAGTTTCCTAATATTTGGGTTACAAATAGTGTTAATCGTTCAAATAATCGTTCAATATTAAAATAAGTGTTTTTCATAATTGTATGAATATAAATTTAAAAAAGATTGCCAATAAAGTTTCTTTAAAATTTGGTTTAAACTATTTCACCAAGCTTATATGATAATGCTTTCTTACGGCAATTCAAATATTCTATGCGATTTAGCTTTACAAAAGTTAACTTAACTTTAAGGCAATCTATTATCTATAATAGATCAATATTATTTGTTAGTACCATAATTTAATATGGTGAACTGGTTCTTCTCTTGACTAAATAATATTGATTATTATTTTGTTGGTATTATTATTAACACCTTTTTTTCTTGTATTAATACCTTTTTTTCTTGAAGTAAATTTCTATAAATATTGATAATGATTTGTTATAAAATTTTTAAAAATAGTTATATAATTTACATCTTGCTTTTAAGCTACAGTTTTATTTTATATCAAATGAACCTCAGATGTTATTGTAATACTTAATGCTTTAGATATTATACAATTTTTTTCTGCATCTTTAGTTATTGTTGCAAATTCCTCAGAAGTAATTTCGGGAACTTGACCAGTAATTGATAAATGAATACCAGTTATGATCGATCCTTCCATTGATATTTTTGCATCTGTATCTAAGTTAGTTGCTGTAAATCCTTTTTGATTTAACATTGAGCTAACTGCCATAGTAAAACAACCTGCATGAGCTGCTGCAAGTAATTCTTCAGGATTTGTTCCAACTTCTCCTTCATCAAACCTAGTTTTAAAACTATAATTTGTAGTTTCTAATATGCCACTTTGTGTTGACAGATTTCCTTTACCTTCTTTTAAATTTCCAGACCAATGTGCTTTTGCTGTTCTAATCATGATTGCTTTTTTTATTTGTTAACTTAAATATCTTCTTAATATCCAGGCAAATGTTTCATGCTGTTGTAAAATTCCTGTAAGTAAATCGGCTGTTCCTGCATCATGATTTGTATCTGTGCAAATGTCAATATCTTTTCGCAATTCACAAATTAAGGTTTCATGGTCTGAAAGTAATTCTGCCATCATACCATTTTGATTTGGATATTTATTTGGATTTTCTTTTAGCCGAGAATTATCGCTAAACTCTTTCATTGTGCCAATAGTTTTTGCACCAAGTTTGTTTATTCGTTCTGCAACTTCGTCTATTACTTGTTCTAAATCTGTGTATTGTACTTCAAATAATTTATGTAATTCCATAAAACTTTGTCCAGCAACATTCCAATGAAACTTTCTAGTCTTTATATATAAAGTCATTTCGTCAGATAATACAACTGTCAATAATTTTGTACTGTTTTGCAAATTGGCTTCTGTGATTCCTATTTTTGGTATCATGCTTTTTTATTTAATTATTTATTTTATAATTTATTGATTCGAAAAAATCTTCTAATCTTAATAAATGTTCTTGAGTAAATATTAAATGAGTTGTTAATGCTTCAATTATTTCTTGATTATTCTCATTTTTAATCTTGGTTGGCAAAGTTGCATTTAAACTTTTTTCTTCATTGTAAATTCTAACTAACTCATCTAAATATACATTGCAATTAGTATTAGATTTACTTTTTTCAATTTTAGAATTGATATGTAGTTTTCTAAAGTTATGGGTTTCATTTTTCATTTCTAAATTGTTATATTTTTTTATATCAGTGAATTATAAAATCTTTTATTTGTAGTTTCATTATATATAGAAAGTTGATTGCTTACTGATTTAACGCCATAAGCATTCCATGCAATATTTTCAATTTGATCTTTTTCTTCATTAGAGTAAACTATACCTTTAAGTGTAACATTGTTTCCAATAACACTAACATTAACAGTATTAACATTAAGATTAAAATCTATATTGTTTTCTATTATTTCTTGAACAATCTTATTTTCTTCCATCTATAAAACTTTATTAAGTATTACATTCTTAAGCACAAATTTATATGGGAAACCTTTAATAAATATTACATAACTTTATTAATAAGTTGCAACATTTATAACTTATATAATCAACTTTATAAAAAAAAACATCTAATCCAATCAATGAAATATTTGCATAGCAACAAAAACGAAAACGCCTATTAGAAAACATAAAAAAAGCACATAAAACAAAAACTGTGTTACTGTATAATTTAATTGCAAATAATTGGATGAATAAGATATAATTGAAAAAATTTTAGAATCTAATTTTTTTTCAGTTACTGTGTCTTTTACAATAAAATCGGTAGCTCCATTTTTATAAGACTCTATTTTTGCACCAATATCATCATGATTGGATAAAATTATAACTTTAGTATTAGGATTTATGGTCTTAATAAATTTTAATATTTTGTTGCCTTTTTCTCCAAAATAATCATAATCTAAAACTACAATTGTTGTGTTTTTATCAATTTTTTCTAATGCTTTTACTGAATCAGAAAAAGTAAAAATATTGAATATTGTTCCAAATCTAGTAGCAAGAAACTGATGAAGTTTTAATGCCGATTCTGGATTATCTTCTACAATAAATAAATTTTGTGTTTGGTTAGTTGTCATATATTTATAAATTAAAATGAATCATTATCTCCAAACTCGTTTAAATCTTTTTTAAGTCCTTGTTTAGAAAATTTTGATTTTGTTTTAGAGTTTGATGCATCAGTTTTTTTCTTTGCATCACTTTTTTTGGGCATAATAATATGTTTTTTCTTGGTTTGCATAAGTTTGCCTATTATAAATAGAAATAAATTTATTTTTATATTCAGATTATAAAGGTCTGTTTTAAAGAACTAATAGAGTTATAAAACTTTTGAAGAAAGTTATAAAATTCACATATAAAAAAGTCAATCTAGATTAAAATTCTAGATTATATGAAGGATGAAAATAAAAAATTGTTTGTTTAATAATTAGCTAATATTGCCAAATTTATTTTTTTGTAGCTCTAAGCATTTCTCTTTTTCCTGGTGCTCCAGGAAGTTTTTCTACAGTAAATTCGCATTCTAGCATTGCTTTTTTTATTGAAGAACGACAAGCATAAGTAACAATAACTCCATTTAATTTTAGAGCAGTATGCATTTTTTTAAAAATCTCAATCGACCACAATTCAGGTTGAACTCTAAATCCAAAAGCATCGAAATATATTAAATCAAAAGTATCAACATCTGAAATATCTTGAAATAATTGTTGTCTTTTGGTTAATAAAAAATCATTAGAAATTGTATGTTTTTCGTTCCAACTGCATTGATGAAATTTTGTAAAGACTTCATTTTCATTGGTTGCATTTAATTCGTTTACATAGTTCATCTGCAAAGCTTCATCCAACAAAACTGGGTAAGCTTCTACTCCAACATAATCTATTTTTTGATTTTCTTTTTTAGCTTCTATAAAAGTGATAAAAGCATTTAATCCAGTACCAAAACCAATTTCTAAAATTGAAACTGGTTTATTATCAAATAACGAAAGTCCATTTTTAAAAAAAACATGATATGCTTCTTGAATTGCTCCATGTTTAGAATGATAACTTTCATTCCAATCGGGTAAATGTATGGTTGTAGAACCATCATTTGTAGTAAGAATTTCTCGTTTCAAGGTTATTGAATATACAATTTTTTAATCTTTGAAATTGGTCCGCCACACTTTACTTCATGGCATTTTATACAAGCATCAATACCATTATTAAAATGCTCTTTTGCATTTTTTGGATCTTGATAAATCATTTCTTGAGCTTTTATGAAAATGGCAGCTTGTTCTTTAAAAAACACATCGTTTTCAGATTCATCTGTCATTACAGCTTTATGAATTTGCATGAAATGATTTGGAAATTCACCTATAGTTTCTCCTTTTTTAATGCGCTCTTTCAATCTTTGGTTGTCAACATACATTTGTTCCATCAAAGCAGACATTTCAGACATTTGATACATTTCAAACTTCTTTTCTTTACCAGTAGTTTCTTTTTTTTCGCAATCCTCTTTTTTTTCTTCTTTTTTTTGACAAGAAATGATACTTATTGCAATTAAAAACAGGATTGTTTTTTTCATTATTTTTTTATTAAAACGCCATCGGCCATGAAAGAATATGTAGTTTTTGGTTTTTTGATTTTATTAATTTCTTCTTGAGTTTTTCCACCATCTTTAGCATAATGTTTTAATTCTGAAACACTAACAATATTTACAAAGGCAATTCCGTTTATAATCGCATCTGAATTGTCAGCATTTAATGGAACAAAAAAAGAATAATCTTTAAATTTTACAAAAGATTGTTTATCGTCTGATAAATTCATTTGCATCCAACATCCTTTTTTCTTGCATACTTCTTTAATTTTAGATTTGAATTGCACTTTTATTGAATCACCATTTTTTAAAGATTTATATTTCTTTAACATTTGATTTTCGTTTAAAACATTTTTAACAGCAAATTTATTTCCAAACGAAGCATAATCGTCAGTATTTATTGCTACAGTTTTAGATTTTTTTAAAATTTCTTGTGCATTTGAATTATATCCAAAAAGCAATATCATTACAATAATTAGTGTATTTTTTTTCATTTTTAATTTTTATTTTTTTATTAGAACTCCATCAGCTTCAAATGAATAGGTTGTTTCTGGAGCAATTATACTATCAATTGCTGCTTGTGATTTTCCTGCATCTTTAGCATAATGTTTCAATTCATCAATACTTTCAATGCTTACAAAAGCTTTTCCATTAATAATTGCATCACTTTTTGCAGCATTTAAAGGTACAAAAAAAGCATAATCTTTAAATTTCACAAAAGCAGATTCTCCGTTTGACAATTCTAAATTCATCCAACAACCTTTCTTTTGGCATACATCTACAATTTTAGATGCAACTTTTATATTGATGGTATCACCTTCGTTTAATGTTTTATATTTATCCAATAATTGCTCTTTTGAAATTGCATTATCATCAGTAATAACAGCACCAAATTTAGAATAAGCAATTTGCTTTTCATCTGATTTAACCTCTTTATTTTTTTTGCAACTCACTAAAGATAAAATTACAAAAACACTATAAATTATTTTTTTCATTTCAAAATGTAAATTTAATATTCAACAAAAATAATCAGATATTGAAAACTAAACACTAAAAACTAGCTTTTTTTTTTAAATAAAACCTATTTTATTAAGTAATATCTAGAATGAATGATAAAAAGATTTATTAAAACAATTAATTAAAATTTGTTTAATGAAATATTCAAAAAAATAGTATTTTAGCAAAAAATTTATGACAAATTGATGAATTATTTTTATTTGTTTATAACATATTAAAAATCAATAGTTTACTTAAATTTTTATTAATCAAATACAACCTAAATGAGTTTGAAAAATACTCTCGAAATCGATATAGTAAGAGCAACTTCGTCTAAAATTGAAAGTATCGATTTTGAAAATCTTGCTTTTGGAAATGTTTTTACAGACCACATGCTACTTTGCGATTTTAAAGATGGCTCATGGCAAAAACCAATAATAAAACCATACGCACCATTCATGATTGATCCTTCGGCAAAAGTTTTTCATTATGGTCAAGCAATTTTTGAAGGAATGAAAGCTTACAAGGATGAAAATAATGCCGTTTGGTTATTTCGTCCTGATGAAAATTTTAGTCGATTTAATAAATCTGCAATTAGAATGGCAATGCCAGAAGTTCCAGAAGAAATTTTTATTGATGGTTTAAAAACGATTTTAGATATTGAAAGAAATTGGGTAAAAAAAGGTGTTGGAAACACACTATATATTAGACCATTTATGATTGCAATTGGTTCTGGAGTTATTGCTCAACCATCAAGTCAATATAGATTTATGATAATACTTTCGCCTGCAAGATCTTATTATTCGGGAGAAGTAAAAGTAATTATTGCAGAACATTATAGTCGTGCTGCCAATGGTGGAATTGGTGCTGCAAAAGCTGCAGGAAACTATTCGGCTCAATTTTATCCAACTAAACTAGCTAATGAGCAAGGTTATCAACAAATTATTTGGACAGACGATGCAACTCACACCAAGCTTGAAGAAGCTGGAACTATGAATGTTTTTTTTAGAATAAACGACACATTATATACTGCGCCAACCAGCGAAAGAATTCTTGATGGAGTTACTCGAAAGAGTTTAATTGATTTGGCAAAACGTGATGGAATAAATGTTGAAGTTCGATCTGTTCTTGTTGAAGAATTAATAAATGCAGCCAAAAATGGAACTTTAAAAGAAATTTTCGGTGCAGGAACTGCAGCAGTTGTAAGTCCAATTGTAGCTTTTTCTTACCAAGGAACAGAATATCAATTGCCCAAAATTGAAAACTCATTTGCAATTCAGTTAAAAGAAAAATTAACAAAAATACAATATAAACTCTCCGAAGACACATTTGGTTGGACAGTTGAAGTTTAATAATAATTAAAAAGAGCAATTTTCTGAAAGAGATTGCTCTTTTTTATTCTAATTATTTTACTTCAAAATTTCTTCAAAATTAGGTTTAAAATAATTTGGTCCTTTCATTACTTTACCGTCTTCTCTATAAATTGGTTTTCCATCTTCGCCAAGTTTACTCATATTACTGCGCTGAATTTCGTTAAAAACAGCTTCGATTTTATCTTGCAATCCATGTTCAATTATTGTTCCACAAAGAATATAAAGCATATCGCCAAGAGCATCGGCAATTTCAACAATATCATTGTTTTGTACTGCTTCTAGATATTCTTCGTTTTCTTCTTTCATCAAATTATAGCGAAGCATGTTTTTATGCTCACCCAAATCTGCTTTCATAGTTTCACTATATCCCAATAAGTATGCGGTGTGAAACTCTTTTACTGCATTAAGTTTATTTTGCATTTTTTAATTTATTTTAGATTCTAAAAATATAAAGTTTTGCAACAACTTTTCAAATCATTAATCAAAAACAATTAACTATTTTTGTTGAAAAATAAATTAGAGCTATGTTTAGTAAAGGACAATGGATTTTTGCTGCTTTTTTTCTTGTATCATTTATAATTGCAATTGTTTATGCTTATAAAGGTGATAAAGATTTACATAAGAAATTTTACAAAGGAAGCTATTGGGTTTTAATTGGTTTTATACTTTTTATTTTACTTCTTTTTTTAATAAAAATTTTCTTTAAACATTAGAATTCAGTTCTATTTTTTTGTAAAAAAAATTCTACAGTAATTATCCGTTAAATGGTAACATTATTTTGCTATTTTTACATCACAATCATTCTTAAATTGTAATGAGAATTCTTAAGTATCTTTTGCTATTAATTCTTCTCCTATTTATAGGACTTTCTGTATTTGTATCTACTCAAAAAGCAAATTTTGAAATCACAAGAAGTAAATTAATTAAAACTCCAAAAGCTACAATATTCAATTATGTTAATGATTATAGAAACTGGGAAACTTTTGGTTCATGGATAATTGAAGATAACAATATTCAATTTATTTATCCTGGATTAACTTCTGGAAAAGGTGCTTATTGTTCATGGAAAGGAAATGATAGTGATGGAAATTTAAAAACACTTTTTGTAAAAGAAAACGATAGTATTTCTCAAAAAATGTTTATTAATGGTGAAGATTCTGAAATTTCGTGGAAATTTAAAGATTCTATTGGAGGAACAAAAGTAACCATTAGAAGTAAAGGAAAACTAGATTTTAAATCTAAAATTTTAGCTATTTTTAATGGTGGAATTAATAACACTGTTTCAGATACATATGAAAAAAGTTTAGAATACTTAAACAAAACTTTAGATTATGAAATAAATACTCATTCGATAAAAGTAAACGGAGTTGTAAATCGTTTAGGTGGTTTTTATTTAAAGCAATCTGTAGTTTGTAGAGAAAAAAGTGTTTCTAAAAATCTAAAAATAATGATTCCAAAACTAAAAAAATTCTTTGAAAAGAATAATATAGTTATGAACGGAAAACCATTTATTATATATGATAAGTATGATAAAACAAATGATTTAATTGCATTATCTGTTTGTATTCCTGTAAAAGACTCGTTGCATTTTACTTCTGGAAGCGATATTGAATGGGTAAATATGAAACCTTATACAGCTGTAAAAACAACTTTAACTGGCGATTATTTACATACTCAAAAAGCATGGGTTTTATCAAACACTTATATTGAAAAAAATAATCTAGTTAAAAATAATTCACAACAAATTATTGAAGTTTACATTAAAGGAATTGAAGAAATAAAACAACCTTCTAAATGGATAACTGAAATTTATGTTCCTGTTTTTCCTAAAATTGTTCCCAAAAAACCAGTTTATAAAACTACTTCTGATTCTACAAATGTAGCTTCTCCTTCAATTCCATAAATTAGAAAGAAGTGAAAAAACTTTAACCAAAAAAAGATTAAATTAAACCTTTTCCTGTATCTTTATTCCAATAGATAAATTGTCACTTTGCAAGAAGAAAAGGATTTCATCAATGAGTTATTGAACCCTAAAACGCAAAATGTTGCGTTTCAAAAACTTATGCATGATTATCAACGTCCTTTATATAATCATATTAGAAATATAGTTTTAAATCATGATGATACAGATGATGTATTGCAAAATACATTTATTAAAGTTTTTCAGTATTTAAATGGCTTTAAAGGAGATAGCAAACTATTTTCTTGGATGTATAGAATTGCAACCAACGAAGCTATAACTTTTATTAACAGCAAAGCAAAACGAAATGGTACAACTAGCGAGGCAATGCAAAGCAAAATTGTAGAAAATTTAAAAGCTGATGAGTATTTTGATGGAAATGAAGTTCAACTAAAACTTCAAAAAGCAATAAATTTACTTCCTGAAAAGCAACAATTGGTTTTTAAAATGAAATATTTTGAAGATTTAAAATATGAAGAAATATCTGAAATTTTGGGTACAACAGTTGGCGGATTAAAAGCATCTTATCATCATGCAGTAAAAAAAATTGAAGATTATATGAATACAAATTAAACCTTTTAGAATAAATTTTGTCTTATGAATATGAAGAATTTTAAATTAGATAACGAACCAAAAATAAAAACTGGATTTAAAATTCCAGAGCATTACTTTGATAGTTTTTCTGATAAAATAACTTCAGAATTAAATAAAGAAGAACCTAAAGAAATTTCGCTTTGGGACAGAAATAAAAGGTGGTTTTATAAAATTGCTGCAATTTTAGTTTTGTCATTATCAATACCAATTGCAAATCAATTTAGAGATGTTAAAACAAATGAAAATACCGAAATTGAAAATTATTTGGCTTACAATTCTACACTTTTAGATGATGATATTATAGAATTATTAGAAAAAGAAGATATTGCCAAAATAGAAGTTGAAACAACAATTGATGATAAAACAATAGAAGAAGCACTTTTTAATAATGCTGAAATAGAAAATTATATTACAAATTAAGATATAGATTATGAAAAATTATAAACTAATAACATTGCTAATACTTTTTATTTCTTTTGCAACTTATGCACAACCAGGAAGATTTAAAGAACGTATTCAAGAGAAAAAAGAACAAATAAAATCGCTAAAAGTAGCTTATATTACTACCGAATTAAGTTTAACTCCAGACGAAGCTGCCAAATTTTGGCCTTTGTTTAATGCTTTTGAAGACAAACAAATGGAATTAAGAAAAGATAAAATAAAAAGTTACAAAGATAGAATTGATAATAATGAAAATTTGAGTGAAAAAGAAGCAACAACAATCTTATACCAAATGGAATCTACAGAAGAGGAATTACATCTTTTAAGAAAAAAATTTGTTACAAGTTTAAAAACAGTTTTACCGACAGTAAAAATTTTAAAACTTAAAAAAGCCGAAGAGGAATTTAGCAAAAAATTATTACAACAATACCGCGATAAAAAGATTGGAAGATAATTCAGAGTATACAATTAAATGTTAAAAATTATAAAGCGATTCTCAATGAAAATCGCTTTTTTTATTAATATTGTCACTTATTAATGAACACTAAATACTAATTTCACAATCTTATCTTTTCCTGCTGCAATTGCTGTGGTTTCATTAACAAATCTTATTGTATATAAAGTAGCATCTGAACTAAATTGCACCCAAGTTGTTCCTCTATCTTTAGAATAAAAAAGTCCGCTTGCTCCTACCGAAACTAATTGATTACCATTACTATTTGGAACAAACTGAACACAAGAAGCATATCCAAAACCTGAGTTTTCACCAACTAATTTCCATGTTTTTCCACCATTAATAGTTAAAGCTTTATTTTGAAAATTTTGATTTGGTTTTTCATAATTTCCACCAGCAATAAAACCAATTTTATCATTGTAGAAATCGGCAGTAAATATTCCGGTCATTGATTCTCCTTGAACTATAGGTGTTTTATAAACTTTCCAAGATATTCCTTTATCTGGAGAAAAGAAAACTCTCGATTTTTTACCGCCTGAAACCAACCAAGTATTGTTTCCTTTAATAATTATGTTAGTGTTACTTGCAGCAAATGCTGCTTCACCGTCAAAAACTTTTGGCAAATTTTTACATTCCAGTTTATTCCAAGTTTCTCCACCATCACGAGTAATTATTATACAAAGGCAATTTTCTATTGGATCACCAAAAGCAATTCCTTCTTGATCGTTCCAAAATTGCATGCTATCATAAAATACTTTTTCATGTTTTTCTTCATAAACAAGTTTTTTTTCTTTTAAATCTTTAGAAAATTTATATAACAAAGCAGGATTTCCTATATTTAAAATAAAAATCGAATTCGTAGTTTGTGCAATACTCCTAAACTCCATTTTTAGAGTGTCTTTTTTTAATGCACGTTCCATTTTAGCAGCATTTATCAAGCTTAAAAAACCAACTCTATTTTTATCAGCAGCATACCAAACTTTGTCTGACGAAACAGTGATTGGTCTGACACTAATTTTATCTTTCAAAATAGTATCAATTTTTACTGATGTAAAGAATTTTTCTTTACTTATATGAGATGGTTTACATCCAATCATAAAAACGCAAACTAATACTACTAAAACTAACTTATTCATAATAAAAATTTAATTATGTTGCTAAAATACAACTTATAATTGTTAATGAATTGTAAATGATGATTAATGGCACAGAAATTGGATTATGAATGAAAATGCTATTATTAACAATTAAAATACATTATAATGAAAACTAAAATAATATTTTCGGCACTTATGAGCTTTGTTTTTATTGGTTCATATGCTCAAGACAGAACTACTGTAAACGCTACAAGTTCAGAAATTAGTGATAACTTAGATTTGAGAGCTGTTGCATCAATTTTTGGAGATTCTAGAGATTTAGAAGATTTTGAAAACAGATTGAATGATCCAAAAAATCAAATTTCTAACCTAGATTTGAATAATGACAATAAAGTAGATTATTTAAGAGTAATTGAAACTGTAGAAGGAAGAACGCACTTAATTGTAGTACAATCTGTTTTAGGAAGAGATACATTTCAAGATGTTGCAACAGTAGAAGTCGAAAAAGACAGTAACAATAGAATTCAAGTTCAAGTTGTTGGTGATGTCTATATGTATGGAAGTAATTATATATATGAACCAGTTTATGTAAGTACACCAATAATATATAATTATTTCTGGACACCATATTATAGACCCTATTGTTCTTCATGGTATTGGGATTATTATCCATCATACTATTATGCTTGGAATCCGTTTCCAATTTTTAGATACAGAAGCCACATTGGTTTGTTTATAAACTTTAGTCACAATTATAACTATGTTAACTATAGAAGATGTGATGTAGCATATAATAATTATTATAGCAGAAGAGGAAATGGTTATGAAAGACAACACCCAAATTATTCATTTGAAAGAAGAAATTCTGGCTATGCAAATAGATATGAATTAGATAGAACTAGAAACATAAGAACAGTTGGAAGTACTAGAAATGATGTTGCCTATAATGATTCTCCGAGAAATTCAAATGGAAGTAATCCACGTTCAAGTTCATCACCAAGAAATAATGATTATAATAATTCTCCGAGAAGTACATCTAATAGTAATCCTCGTTCTGTAGCAACACCAAGAAATAATGATTATAATAATTCTCCGAGAAGTACATCTAATAGTAATCCTCGTTCTGTAGCAACGCCAAGAAATAATGATTATAATGATTCTCCAAGAAGTACATCTGGTAGTAATCCACGTTCTGTAGCAACTCCAAGAAATAATGATTCTAATAATAGTCCTAGAAATTCTGGAGGTTCAACTCGCTCTTCACAATCAGGTCAATCCAGACAATCTGATTCTCAAAGAGGTGGAAATTCTGAAGGAAGAAATGGAAACTCTGGTAGAAGATAATAGTAAATAAATATTCATAAAAAAGTCCAGAAATTTCTGGACTTTTTTTTTTAAAAAGAAAGTTTTATAGTTTTTTTAATTTTTCTATAAACTATTTTTATTTAAATAAATTATTCAACAATTAGCTTTTTACTAACTGATCCTAAATCAGAAGTTATGTTTAGCATATACAATCCTTTAGCTAAATCAGAAACATTAATTTGAGCATCACTAACATTAGAATATTTAATGTTTTTAATTATTCTACCATTCAAATCTAAAACTTCAATGTTGTAAATAAAAGCATCATTAGAAGTTGAAACTGTAACTATGTTTTTAGCAGGGTTTGGATAAACATTAAACTTGTTTGAAATAAAATCATCAGTACTTAATATAGACGTAAAACCAAGAGTATCCATAAACATAAAAGTTTGTGTCGCTCCAATTGCAGAATTATTATTTAATCCAAAATGATAAACACCTGCTGATGGTGCAGTCCAAGTTGCCGTTTGTGTAGTATATGCTGTGTTATCAGTTAAAGTTAATGATTGTATAATAGTTGATTGACTAGCAGTAGTTTGTGCAGTTCCAACAGTTAAATTTAAACTCATTGGTGATGGTGCAGCAGCAGAATATAATCTTGTTTTAAAGGTTATTGTAACTTGTTCATTAGCAGCCAAACTGATTGCTCTAGAATAACCCCATCTATTAGATATTGCTGTTATACTATTTGAAGTATACATTGAAGTACCATCACCACCATCAGCATAACTTGGTGGAGTTGTTGTTGCAGAACTTACAAATCTTGTAAAGCCAATAAAACCATCTGTAAAATTTAAAGTCGCATCTTCAAATGTTGTGCTGTAAGGTAATGTTTTAGCTAAATAACTATAATATGGACCTTGCCAAGCACTTTGAGAAGCACCACAATTTGCTCTAACAAAATAACGAAAATTTGAAGAAACTGGCAATCCAGTTAAAGGACCTTGTGTATAAGTTAAAGCGCCTGAAGGTACAGATACTATTGTTCCAGCACCAGCAGCAGTAGCAAACGTATTGCTCCAATCAATATCATAATTTGCAGGAGCACTAACAGATTGATTCCAATATAAATTTGCTGAGGATGTAGTATAGGTATCAGGCAAATAAAAATCTGCCGAACCAACTCTTACACATGGTGCAGCAACAAAATTGAAAGTAAATTGCAAAGGCATAGTTGCCGCTGCAGTTCCTACGTTCCAATAATTATCCCATTGAATGTAATAAGTCGTTCCTGATGCGACTGGAAATGTTTTTTCAGATAAAAAATTTGTAGCCGAAATATCATCGTTAGAATCATGACAAGTTAAAGTTGTACAAGTAGCACCTTTTAAAATTGATAATCTAGTGTCATTGGTATATGTTATACCATCGTTTGCAGGCAAGTTTGATGAAACAGTAACTTCACCGTTAGCAGTAGCTGTATATTTATACCAAACTGCTTTAATATTAGTTTTAGTTGCTAAACAAATTGTTTGATAAGTACCAGTAATTGCTGGTGTAGTTATAGTTCCGTTTGCTGTAATATTAACAGCAGCAGCACAAGTTGCTTGTGCATTAATTAAAGTTGGAAGTGAAAGTAATAAAGAAAGTAATAGTTTTTTCATAAATATTGATTTTTAGTTTTGGTTACAAATTTACATTTTTTTATTTAAAATTTAATCCTTTTCCCATTTTCCTACAACAGAAGTTGCCAGTGCGTTTCCTAAAACATTGGTAGCACTACGAAACATATCACAAAAGTGATCAATTGGTAAGATTAATGCAATTCCTTCTATTGGAATTTTAAACATGCCACAAGTTGCTGCTACTACAACCAAACTTGCTCTAGGAACTCCAGCTATGCCTTTACTAGTTAGCATTAATACTAATAACATTGTCATTTGTGTTGGAGTATCTAATTGTACTCCGTATGCTTGTGCAATAAAAATACTTGCAAAAGTCATGTACATCATGCTTCCATCAAGATTGAAAGAATATCCTAACGGCAACATAAACGATACAATTTTATCTTTTACACCAAATCGTTCTAATTCTTCCGTAAGTTTAGGAAAAACTGCTTCGCTACTTGTTGTTCCAAATGCAATTATTAATGGGCTCACAATTCGTTTTAATAAAGTTGTCATATGATTTTTTAAGAAAATATAACCAACTATTAGTAAAACAATCCACAAAGTAGAAATTCCTACCAAAAAGGAACCGAAAAATTTGGCATAAGTAAGTAATAATTCGTTTAAATCTCTAATTGCAAAAACTCCTGCAATGGCACCAAAAACTCCTATTGGAGCAAATTTCATTACATAATTTACCATTTTAAGTATAATATGAGAAATAATATCGAATACTTTTACAACAGGTTTGGCATGATCACCCATTGATGCAGCAGCTAATCCAAAGAATATAGAGAAAATTACAATTTGCAAAATTTCATTAGTTGCTAATGCTTCAAAAACACTTTTAGGAATTATGTGTTCAACAAAGTTTTGAGCCGAAAAACTTTTTGTTTTATCAGTAACTTCTACTGCGGTTGAAACATCTACATCAGATAAATTTAAACCAACTCCTGGTTGCAAAATATTAACCCAAAATAAACCAATTAACAAAGAAACAAATGAAGCAGTAAAAAACCAACCCATTGCTTTTCCTCCTATTCGACCTACAGCTTTTATATCACCAAGTTTTGCAATTCCTACAACTAATGTGGTTATAACTAATGGTGCAATAATCATTTGAACCAATCTAATAAAAACTGTTGCTAACATTTTTATATAACCGCTAAACTCTTTGGCACTTTCTATAGAATAATTATTATGAACATAGATTCCTAGAACTGCTCCTAGTACCATTGCAATTAATATTTGAACTGTTAAATTGCTAAAAGGAGATTTTTTTTGTTGTATTTCTGTTGACATTTTATTGCTGGTAAGATTTGTTTATTAAATAAAAATCGGCTAAAACTATTGCTGCCATTGCCTCTACAATTGGAACTGCTCTTGGCACAACACAAGGATCGTGCCTTCCTTTTCCTTGTTGTTCAATAATTTCATTTGTATTTGTAAGTACTTCTTGTTTTTGAATTAAAGTGGCAACTGGTTTAAAAGCAACTCTAAAGTAAATATCCATACCATTTGAAATTCCGCCTTGAATTCCGCCAGAAAGATTAGTTTTGGTAGTTCCATCTTCGTTATATAAATCGTTGTGTTCGCTTCCTTTCATTCGTGCTCCACAAAATCCGCTTCCAAATTCAAATCCTTTTACAGCGTTAATTGATAACATAGCTTTACCAAGTTCGGCATGCAATTTATCAAAAACTGGTTCGCCCAATCCGATTGGTACATTTTGTAATACACAAGTTATTGTTCCGCCAACAGTATCACCTTCTTTTTTAATTTCTTTAATATATTCTTCCATTTTTTGGGCTGTAGCTATATCTGGACAACGAACAGCATTAGATTCTATAAGGTTAAAATCTAAATCTTGATACGGTTTATCTATAAAAATTTCGCCAACTGATGATACAAATGCATTAATTTTAATATCATTTAAAACCTGTTTAGCAATTGCTCCAGCAACAACTCTACAAGCGGTTTCTCTGGCAGTACTTCTTCCACCACCACGATAATCACGAATTCCATATTTCTTTTGGTAAACATAATCGGCATGACTTGGACGATAAGAATCCTTTATATGAGAATAGTCATCTGACTTTTGATTGTTGTTTGGAATTATAAATCCGATAGGAGTTCCTGTTGTTTTTCCTTCAAAAATTCCAGATAAAAATTGTACTTCATCTTCTTCTTTTCGTTGGGTAACAATACTAGATTGACCAGGTTTGCGACGTTGCATTTCTAATTGAATTGCTTCAAAATCTAATTTTAATCCTGCTGGGCAACCATCAATGATTCCACCAAGTGCTTCACCATGAGATTCTCCAAAGGTTGTTAATTTATATAGTGTTCCGTAGCTATTTCCAGCCATTTTAATTTGTTTTGAACAAATATAGTAGTTTAGATTAAAAGTTTATTAATCCTATTCTATTTAATTCAAATAATTTATAAAAATCAAGGAAGTTTAATTCTAAAAAAAAATGTTTTTGAAATTATTAGTTTTTTTTTACTTAATTTGTAAAAAATAAATTTAAAAAATGAAAACAAACTTTATTAAATTACTGGTTCTAATTACTTTAATTAGCTTTTCTTCATGTTCATCTGACAGCAATTCAAATACCTTTGGTGAAGCAACAACTTATCTTCCTTTGAGTTCAACCAACAATTGGACTTATGATGTAGTAACTCAAGATGTCACAAGTAGAGATTCATTATATGTTGGTAATGACACTTTAATTAGTGCAATAACTTATAAAAAAATGAAAACTTTAAATCTTCCTAACGGATTCTTTTCTAGTTCTTTAAGAAATAATGGTTTAAGAGTTGATGGAACTTCAATAAAAATGACTGGAGCAGCAACATTCGATTTTGGATTGGGTACTCCAATTAGCATTTCATTATCAGATTTTATTCTTTTAAAACAAAACGGAACTGTAAATGAGCAATTGAGTTTAGTTAGTGGTACATTTTCTCAAACTGTTTCTGGCTATCCGTTAGATTTTACTTATACTTTAAAATCTGTAAGTGATTTAGATTTAACAACTTATACTTCTCCTAATGGTGATGCTTATACAGATGTAAAAAAGAGTAAAATTATATTAAATTTAAAAATTACAACAACACAAACTGTTGGTGGTTTTCCTATAACAATAAATATTTTGGCTCCGCAAGACGTTGTTACATCATCTCAATATTATTCTAAAGATATTGGTATGGTTTATACTAATACTAATATTACTTATACATTACAAGATATTCCTGGTGTAACCTTACCAATACCTCAAAGTGGTAATCAAACTCAAGAAGAGTTTTTGGACACTTATCTAGCAAATTAATAGTAAATTATAATAATTTTAGTTTTTTCTAGTTTAAATAATTATATAACATATTGTTAAAATTCTATAACTTGTGATATGTTAAAAATTTGGTTATTTGCATAACTAATTTATATACAAAACAATTATGAAAAAACTTATTTTATCTGCTTTTATGTTAATAGGATTAGCATTTAGCACACAAGCACAAGACATTTCGAAAAACGCTTTAGGATTACGTTTAGGAGATAATGATGGTTTTGGTGGTGAAATTTCTTACCAACGTAGGTTGAGTGGTAACAATAGATTGGAACTTGATTTAGGATTCCGAAACAGTAGAAATGTTGATGCTTTTAAACTTACTGGTGTTTACCAATGGGTTTGGAATATTGATGGTGGTTTCAATTGGTATGCAGGTATTGGTGGTGGTTTAGGAAGTTGGAGTTATGATTACAATAATGGAAACCAAAACTTTAGAGACAATGGAACATTTGTGTTTGTTGCTGGAGATTTAGGAATTGAGTACAATTTTAAAGAAGTGCCAATTCAATTAGCATTAGACATAAGACCTGAGCTTTATTTTAATTCTGATAATTATCGTGAAGATAATTTTGGTCCAGATTTAGCTTTGGCAATTAGATATAGATTCTAAAATTTTAAATTTTAAAAAAGCTTTCAAATATTTTTGGAAGCTTTTTTATTTTATTTCAATTGGTTTCTTAGAATTTATTTTTAGAACACAATACGGATTTGTAATTTCTTGAGTTACAATTTGAGATTCTTCAGGTTTTTTTTCTTTAATAGTAACTACTATTTTATCTAACAATTCTTCAACATTTACAATTTCTATTTTATAACCACCAGTGTTTTTTTCTCCAAGGTTCACTAAAATAAAATTAGATGAATTAATATCATTTGGTTTAACAAATTTCTTAATTTCATCATCACCAAGCAATATTGCAAACTCTTTTTGTTCTGTAATTATTTCAAAAAACTGAAAAGATGCTCCACCAAAATCACTAGATACTAATACTTTATAAAGCAATTTAGAATCATCTTTTGATTTTGTGGTTGAACACGAAAAAAAGAAAGCTATAAATAAAACCGAAATTATTTTTTTCATAATGAATTTTGAAGTGCCTTTTTATACAAATCTTCATATAATGGCAATATGTTTTTTATATCAAACTGTTTTGCAACTTCTAGTGCATTAACTTTAAACGCAGCAAGAGTTTCATTATTGCTCAAAATTTTCAAAGCATTTTCTGCCATTTCATTTATATCTCCAACATTGCTTAAAAAACCAGATTGTCCAGGAAAATTTACTTCAGGCAAACCACCAGAGTTACTAGAAATTACAGGTACACTCCATGCCATTGCCTCAAGTGCAGCTAAACCAAAACTTTCTGTTTCTGATGGTAATAAAAACAAGTCTGAATAGGATAATATTTTATCAATTTCATTACTGTTTCCAAAGAAAATTACTTTGTTTTGAATTTCTAAATCATAACACAATTGTTCAGCTTGTGCTTTTTCTGGTCCATCACCAACCATCATTAGTTTGGCTGGTATTTTTTGCTGAATTTTATTAAAAATTTGAATAACATCTGGAATGCGCTTTACTTTTCTAAAATTACTAATGTGAGTAATTATTCTTTCATCAGTTTTTGCCATTACAGATCGATGGCAGGAAATTGAGGTTTCATTTCTAAGTTTATTTAATTCAATAAAATTTGGAATTACATGAATGTCTTTTTTAATATTAAATAATTTATGTGTATCGTCTTTTAATGATTGAGAAACCGAAGTTACTACATCAGATTTATTAATACTAAAACAAACTGCAGTTTTATAAAAAGGATGGTTTCCTACCAAAGTAATATCTGTACCGTGAAGTGTTGTTACCATTGGTAAAATTATTCCTTCATCCTTCAACATTTGTTTTGCCATGTAACCTGCATAGGCATGCGGAATAGCATAATGAACGTGCAAAAGTTCAATTTTATATAATTTAACCATATCGACCAACTTACTTGATAAAGCTAATTCATAGGGTTGATAATGAAACAAAGGATATTCTGGCACGTTTACTTCGTGATAATGCACATTAGAATTTAATAATGCTAAACGAACTGGTTGTCTGTAGGTAATAAAATGAATTTCGTGTCCGCGATTAGCAAGTTCAATTCCTAATTCAGTTGCTACAACTCCGCTTCCACCAAAGGTTGGATAACAAACTATTGCTATTTTCATGGTTTTTAAATAATACTGCTAATGTAAGAAAAAATAATTTTAAATTTTCTTTTTTAATAAAATGTACCTTGACAAAAACCTGTAACTGGAGTTTCAACAGCACTTCCAAATGGTGCAATTTTAGCATTAATAAATTCTACTCTAAATTTATTTAATCCTAAATCGGTAACATAAATTGATCCAGATGAAAAGATGTATTGGCTAGAATCGTTTTGGTATTGACCAGTTGCAATTGCATTTACAGGAAGATTTGAATTAGAAATTTCATAAGTTCCATCAATTATTGTTTGTCCAATTGGATAAGTAATTTTCAACTCCATTGTAGCATTAAAATCATTAGTACTTGCAGCATTTTTTCTTAAATAGAAAGTTCTTTTATTTGCTTGACCACCATTAATTCCTGTTTCCAATAATGTATAAAGACTTGATGAAGAAATTGATGGATTAAAATTTACAAAATTTATGTTTATGTTTGAAGAAAATGTATTTGTTGGATTTGTATCTTCTTTTTTGTCGCTTGAGCAGTTAATGAATAGAATTGAAACTAAAAATAAACTAATTACTTTTTGGATGTTTTTCATGTTTAAATTGTTTAATTATTTTTATAATAAACGAAGTTAATGAAAATTAATGCTATTAAATATATATAATTAATTATTAATCTAATTTTTTACAACATTCATCCAAAGAGGCAATTCCTTCTAGAGTTGCTTTTACTTCATCAGCATCATAACCCAATTTAGAAATACCTTCTTTAATCGCTTGAAGATTTGTCTTTTTAGCATTGTAATAAACAGTAAACGTCATTGCATTATCATCCAGCTCATACATTTTAACGCCTTTTATTTTTAGCATTTCTGTTTTAAATTTTAATCCGCAAGTTTCACATTCATTGCAATGGTCGCAGTTTAAAGTCGTTTTAATAACTGCTTTTTGATTGGTTTTAAGTTTTTGAGAAAATGTATTATTTGATAAAAATAATACTAGTAAAAAATTAAAAATAGTTTTCTTAATTTATTTATCTAAAACTGCATCTTGAATAATTTTTTGAATGTCTTCGCGAATGTTTTCTTTTGAAAGTCTGTTTGGAGCATTCGAATCTGGAAAGGTTCTATTGGATAAAAATACATAAATAATTTCGGTTTCTGGATCTGCCCAAGCCATTGTTCCTGTAAATCCTGTATGACCAAAGCTTTCTTTAGAAACGCAACCGCAAGTTGGACCTTCTTTTCCCAATTGTGGTTTGTCGAATCCTAATCCGCGACGATTTCCTTCAATACAAAAATTGCAAGTATTAAAAACATCAAAAGTTTCTGGTGAAAAATATTGATTATTTCCATAATTTCCTTTATTTAAAAACAATTGCATCATTTTAGCAATATCCATAGAGTTTGAAAAAATACCTGCATGACCTGCAATTCCGCCTTCCATTGCGGCTTCCATGTCGTGAACATATCCTTGAATTGTTGTATGACGAAAATAGGTATCAATTTCTGTTGGAGGAATTACAGACATATCAAATTTTCGCAATGGATTATACATTGTATTATTCATTCCTAACGGCTTGAAAAACAACTCTGTACTTAAATAATCTATCGATTTACTAGTTGTTTTTTCTAAAAAATCTTTTAAAATAATAAAAGCAAAATCACTGTATTTATATTCTTTTTTATCTAATAATTTGCTTGATGCAATTTTTGCCATTATAGAATCTTGATAATCATTTCTAATATATAAATTTTCTGCAACTTGTTTTGTAAAATCCTTTTGATAACTCAAACTATAATATTTATCCAAAGGACATTTATCGGCATCTATTGTTGCTTTATAAAATGGTTCCCAAGCTTGTAATCGTGCATTGTGTGATAATAATTCTTTAAAAACTATCGAATCTTTATTGGTGTTTTTAAAAACTGGTAACATCTCTCCTAACCTACTATTTAAACTTACTTTTTTATCTTCATAAACTTTCATAACGTTTGGCAAAGTAGAAACCATTTTGGTTACAGAAGCAACATCATATAAATCAGAATTTTGAACTTTGGTTTTTTTATCATAGGTATGATATCCAAAAGCTTTTTGGTATATAACTTTACCTTTTCTTGCTACAAGAATTTGCATTCCTGGAGCCATTTTACCATCAATTGCTTTATTGGCATATTTTTCTATTTCGGCTAGTTTTTTAGAATCCATTCCAACGCTTTCTGGAGTTGAAAAACCTAATCTGTTTATTTTTTTTGTAAACAAACCATCATTTACAAGAAAAGAATTATTTATAGAAACTGGTAATTTTCCTTTAGCATCGACAGCACCAAAAATAATTTCGGCTGAAACTTCTTGTGCAATATCTCCATTTTGATAAGAAACAACGACTGATTCAAAATTTTCAAAATTTGGAATTTGTAAAAGACAATATGGTTTTGCAAAAACATCTAATATAACATTATTATTAGCTGAAACTTTTTCAATAAGTTGCAGTTCTACATCGGTAAATTCATGTTTTTTCCACCAAGATTTGTCTGATTTATGAAACCCAATTATTACTGTGTTAAATTGCTTTAAATCAACAAGTAAACTATCTATATTCGCATTAGAAACTTCGGTTATTTCTGTGTACTTTTTTAGTGTACTTAAAAATTTAACTCCAGTGTCATCACCCAATTTTATATAAGCTACTTTAGCTTTTGATAAATCATTAATTGGTAAGATTTCATCTTTGTTTTTTACGACTGTAATTGCATTTTCATACAATTTATATTGCAACTCTGAATTGTATTGTGGGTTTATATCTGCAATTAAATTGGTTTCATCTATTGGTTTATATTTGTTAAGACCTGCTTTAAATTTATAATGCAAAATCTTTTTTACAGATTGTGCCAAACGTTCATCAGAAATTAATGTATCATTATATGCTTGAGTAATTTTTTCTACTGCCAATGGCACGTTTTCTGCAAAAAGCAATATATCATTTCCAGCAAGAAATGCTTGTAAATCAATATCACCTGGTTTTTTAAAATTACTTGCGCCTTTCATATTCAAGGCATCGGTAAAAATCAATCCTTCAAATTTTAGTTCTTTTTGCAATAAATCTGTAACCACATTATAAGAAAGTGATGTTGGATAATTTTCTCTTGGTTCAAGACTTGGAACATTTAGATGTGCAACCATTACAGATTCTAATCCTTCGCTAAACATTTTTTTGTAAGGATACAATTCTACATCTTCTATTCGTTCTCGAGAAAAATTTACTATTGGCAATGTTTGATGAGAATCAGTTGATGTATCACCATGTCCAGGAAAATGTTTGC
>NZ_JAYVFH010000059.1:0-3194 GCF_043773265.1 Flavobacterium sp.
GGAATAACTGAAACTTTTGAACCCGATGGCATTAAAAAAATGACCAACGAAATTTCAAAAGTGATTTACAAACATATGGTTCAAGAAAAATTTATTAGATAATAAAACAAGATTTATAGTTATGATAATCAAGGAAGCAATAGCCGAATTAGAAAATAAAGACAATCCAGTTGCAAAACTAATGCACACCGGAGTTGCCTTTAAAGTAATTATTTTGGCATTCAAAAAAGGTATGGTTTTAAGAGAACATAAAACCAGTGTTCCCACAAAATTGACCGTTCTTACTGGAAACGTAAAATACAGTAGTGAAAATATAATTAGAACCATTGATACCTTCGAAGAGATGGAAATTCCTTTGGAAGAAATGCATACAATTGAAGCAATAGAAGATTCATTATGCTTGCTAATTCAGGGATATAGAAATTGACTTTATTTTTAAACATAGTAATTATATAACTTTTTCAAAAATTTGTATAACAATGTCTTACGATGATAAATCGACCTTTATATTTCTAGTTTAAAGTCATAAAACTAAAATTATAAAGCAATGTTACAGATAAAAAAAGAAGGAATTATTCTCGAAAAAAGAAATCTTGGTTTCGAAAGAGAAGGTGTTTTAAATCCAGCTATACTATTTGAAGGTGAAGATATTCATCTTTTTTATCGTGCCGTCGGAAAAGGAAATTATTCTACAGTTGGCTATTGTAAGCTAAACTTGCTTCGCGAAGTTAAACAACGTTTAGATGTTCCACTACTTTTTCCGCAATTTGAATATGAAAAACAAGGCGTTGAAGATCCAAGAATAGTAAAAATTGACGATTTGTATTATCTAACCTACACTGCAAATGACGGTGTTAATGCAATGGGTGCTTTAGCAACTTCAATAGATTTAGTCAATTGGGAAAAAAGAGGTTTAATTGTACCACAATATTCTTATGAAGAGTTTGCCCATTTGGCAGAAACAAAAGGAGAACTTAATGAGAAGTATTTACGTTTTAATGGTAAAAATGTGGTTCCAAAAAATTTAGTTAAAAAAGTGCTACTATGGGACAAAAATATTATTCTTTTTCCAAGAAGAATAAACGGAAAACTATATTTTTTGCATCGTATAAAACCTGATATTCAAATTGTTTCTATTTATGATTTGAGTGAGTTGACACATAGTTTTTGGGATAATTTTTTTCTAAAATTTAACGATTCTATTCTCATTTCTCCAAAATATGTCCACGAAGTTAGTTATGTTGGTGGCGGATGTCCACCAATTGAAACAGATAATGGCTGGCTCATTATTTATCACGGAGTACATGATACAGTCGATGGTTATGTGTATTGCGCATGTGCCTCATTATTAGATTTAGAAAACCCTGAAAAAGAAATTGCACGATTACCGTATGCTCTTTTTGAACCAGAATACGAATGGGAATTGCACGGAATAGTAAACAATGTTTGCTTCCCAACTGGCGCAATGGTAAACAACGATACACTTTATATTTACTATGGCGCAGCCGATGAGCATATTGCGTGTGCATCTGTAAGTTTGACTGAATTATTAAAAGAATTAATGCTTAATCCTATTCCTCATGAGAAATAAATTGACAATTCCAAAAAATAATTCGAAATCGGTACAACAACTTATAAAAAATGTTCTTAGCAGAAAGAATAGTATCCAAACCAAACAAATAAAGTTGCCAAAAATTTTGATGGTTACCACATTTCCACCGCGAGAATGTGGCATTGCAACTTATTCTCAAGATTTAGTAAAATCATTAAACACGAAATTTAAAAGATCATTCGATATAAAAATTTGCGCTTTAGAAAACGGAAATCATTGTTATGGAAATGATGTCGATTATATTTTGCAAACCAACAATCCAATTTCCTATCTAAAGTTAGCCGACGAAATTAATTCCGACGATGCGATTCATTTGGTCTTAATCCAACACGAATTTGGCTTGTTTAAAAACAATGAAAACGAGTTGTTACAATTTTTAAACGCTTTAAAAAAATCCAGTTTAATTGCTTTTCATACTGTTTTGCCTGAACCAAACCTAGAATTGCAACAAAATGTTAGTAATATGACCAACGCTGTTGATGGCGTAATTGCTATGACAAATTCTTCTGCAACCATATTAAAAAACGACTATTTGATACCAAAAGATAAAATTTCGGTAATTCCACACGGAACACATTTGGTAGAACATACTAATAAAGAAATTTTTAAAAAAAAATATAATTTATTGGGACGAAAAGTGCTTTCTACTTTTGGCTTGTTAAGTTCTGGAAAAAGTATCGAAACCACTTTAGAAGCTCTGCCAACTATTATAGAAAAAAATCCAGAAATTATATTTTTAATTATTGGAAAAACACATCCTTCAGTCATAAAAGAGGAAGGCGAAAAGTATCGAAATATGCTCGAAGAAAAAATTAGGGCATTACAATTACAAAACAATGTTCGATTTGTTAATGAGTATTTGGCACTTCCAGATTTGTTAAAATATTTACAACTTACCGATATTTATTTGTTCACTTCCAAAGATCCAAACCAAGCGGTTAGTGGTACGTTTTCGTATGCTATGAGTTGTGGTTGCCCAATAATATCGACTCCTATTCCGCACGCTTGTGAAGTTTTGAAAATTGGAACAGGAATTATTATCGATTTTGAAAATGCTAAACAATTGGCAAAAGAAGTAAATTATTTGTTGGATAATAAACAGTTAAGAAAAAATATCAGCTTAAACGGATTGCATCAAATGATACCAACTTCTTGGGAAAATTCGGCTATTGCCCACGCAAAATTATTTGAATTTATTACTGAAGAAGGTATTTCTTTACACTATAGAATTCCAGAAATAAACTTGAATCATTTAAAAAAAATGACGGCCAATTTTGGAGTAATTCAGTTTTCGGTAATCAATAAACCCGATATCAATTCAGGTTTCACTTTAGATGATAATGCAAGAGCTTTAATAGTAATGTGTCAACATTATCAATTATCAAAAGACACAACCGATGTAGAATTGATTCATAAATATTTTAATTTTATTGAATATTGCTTTCAAGAAGATGGTTGTTTTTTAAATTATATAAATGAAAAAAAAGAATTTACCAATCAAAATTATCAAACCAATTTAGAAGATTCTAACGGAAGAGCTATTTGGGCTTTAGGATACTTACTTTCTATAGCTGATTTATTG
>NZ_JAYVFH010000060.1:0-3314 GCF_043773265.1 Flavobacterium sp.
GCTTTGTGAAAATGCAACACCTGTAAAGAACATAGTCAGAAAAACTAATAAGCCCTTGAGTAGACTATTTTTCATACTTGTAATAAATTGGTTAGTTAATAATTGTTTATAGAACTTCAAACTTAATCTTAATTTTATGAAAACTTTAAGAAAGAAGTAACGAAAACGTTATAGTAACAACGAAAACGTTTTCGATTTGTAATCATTAGTATAAAAAAACTACTAAAAATTGTTGTATAGATAACAAAAGGTATAAATAAAAATGAAGTATGTTTTTTTAATAAGGAACAATTGTTAAAACAACAAAATTTATAATAAATTCAACAAAATTTATAAAAAAAGTGCTGTAAAAAATTACAGCACTAAATTATTTATCAAAAAAGGAACTTTTTTATTTTATAATTATAGTTTTCTCATCATTACCAATACCAATAATTTTTAACGATTTCCAGTTTTTTGGTAAAATTCCTTTGTTGTATTTTAATCCGTTATCGGTTTGTTCTACACCACCAAATCCGTAAATTATGGCTTGTAACATTGCGCCTGCGCCAGTAGCAAAATAAGGATTATTACTGTTTGCAGATTCTGAGAAAACACCAAATGGTGGTCGACTGTTTGGTAAATATGCTTTTACAAAATGGTCGTACGCTTTTTCTTTATCGCCCAATCTTGCATACAAAACGGATAAAATTCCGTGTGCCATTGCTGGACCATCTTTTTTGTCAATTTTTTCAGAGTAATAGGCCAAATCTTTTTCAATTTGAGATTTATCTGTAATAATATGTAAAGGATAAGCCAATAAATTTACATCGCCTTGTTTTATCATTTGTCCATTATAACCTTTATAGTTTTGGGTAATTCCATCTTTTTTATGGATTACAATATTATTAGAAACTTCAATCCATTTTTGATTTATTGGTTCGCCCAAAATAGTTGCTGCTTTAATTGTATTTTTTAAAGTTTCTATTGCAGATGCATTTGTAAAGGCATTGTCATCAACATGTTGTGCATATTCGTCTGCGCCAACTACATTTAAAATTGAATAACTTCCGTCAACGTTTTTTACTACACGACTTACCCAAAAATCGGCTGTTTCTTTCAAAACTTTGTATTCGCTTTTTAACCACGATGTGTCTTGCGTCATAGAATAATAATTCCAAAAGGCAATGGCAACATCTGATGTAATATGTTGTTCAAAAATTCCTGTCAATGCCCAAGTTGGTGTTGCTTCTTCGCCAGTATCGTCGCTTTCCCAAGGAAACATTGCACCTTTGTATCCATAAATAGATGCTTTTTGTTTGGCTTTTTGTAATCTGTCTGATCGATAATCTAAACACGATTTTGCCATTTCTGGCTGCATAACTAATAGCGATGGATACATCCAAAGTTCTGTATCCCAAAAAATATGACCGTTATAACCTTGACTAGACAATCCCATTGGCGCAATACTTTGTCTGCTTTCTGAACGAACAAAAGAATATAAATTATATAATGCAAATCGAACTCGTTGTTGCGCATCCAAATCGCCTTCTATTTGAATATCGCCAGTATTCCATAATTCTGCCCAAGCATTTTTATGTCTAGTAACTAGTTTGTCAATTCCTTCTTGCAAAGCAAAAATGGGTTGTCTTTCAGATTCGTTTAAAGGATCAGTAACATCTTTAGAAGTACAAATTCCGCCAGCAATAGCAAATCGATATTTTTTACCTTTTAGTAATTTTTTTGTAAAACCAACTTCATCGCCAGTTTGTTTTAACGTTTCGGTTGCTCCATCAAATAAAAATGTAGTTGAAGCAGCAATGGTATATTTTCCTCTCAAGGTTTTAGCAGTTGTCCCAAAAACTGGCATCAAAAACTGATTGTCTTTTAAAACTCTATATTGACTTTTAGCTTCTTTTAATTCCTCTGGAACTATCATATAATTGTTAGCAAGAATTTCAATGTCTTTTAAAGGTGTAATTTCTACAATTGCCATTGCCGAAAACGGAATAGCTCTATTTGCCAAAATCGAATAATTAATTTTAGCCAAATCTTTAAAGGAAAATGATGTGGTACTAATTCCTTCTTTCATTGAAATGACTTGACTCCAATTTTCAATATTGTCCGATTTTATTTCTTGACTGTTAATATATAGGTGTAAATTTAAAAATTCTATACCACGAACAATTCTACTAATACCGTTTTCTGGACTTGCTTCGTAAACTCCATCTAAAATAATTTCTTTGGTTTTTAATGGCGTATCATCTGTTACAATTCCTATTTGACCGTTTGCCATTGTAGCACCAAAATAATTTTCACGCGATGTAGCAACTAAATTCCATTCGTCTGATTTTGTTTGAGAAAAAATAGAAGAACTAACTAATACGAAAGCTACAAGAATTTTAATTTTAGAAATCATAGTTTTAAGAATTATATTCTTTCAAACTTATCCTTTTTATTTGGTATTACTAAAAGTTTTAACTTAAAATAGTTTTATCTAAAATCGAAAACGTTTTCGATTATTAAATATGAATTTATAAAGATTTGAATTCAAGATTTTGAATTTTTATAACTTAATTGTGACACTTTAAATAAAAAACAAAAATGAAATCTAAATTTTCCTTATTTCTACTATTAATTCTGACATTTATTTCTTGTAAAAAAGATTCAAATTTTGATTTAAAAATTACAGAAAATTCTAAATCTGAAAAAAAATGGTGGAAAGAAGCTGTGGTTTATCAAATATATCCAAGAAGTTTTAAAGATACTGATGGTGATGGTGTTGGCGATTTAAAAGGTATTATTGAAAAGCTTGATTATATAAAAAGTTTAGGCGTTACAACCGTTTGGTTAAATCCAATTTATGGTTCTCCAAATGCTGATAATGGTTATGATATTTCAGATTATCAAACTATTATGAAAGAATTTGGTACAATGGAAGATTTTGATGCTTTACTTAAAGGAATGCACAAAAGAGGTTTGAAATTAGTGATGGATTTGGTTGTAAATCACTGTTCTGACCAACACAAATGGTTTTTAGAAAGTAAAAAATCACGTGATAATCCATATAGAGATTATTTTCATTGGTGGCCAGCAGAAAAAGGAAAACCAGCATTTAGACCAGGAAGTTTTGAAGCCGATGGAAGTGGTTGGCGTTATGATAAAACCACCAATTCTTATTATTTACATTATTTCAGTTATAAACAACCTGATTTAAATTGGGGAAAATCCAAAACTGCGTCAAGAAATTTATAAAATGATGCGTTGGTGGTTAGATAAAGGTATTGATGGTTTTAGAATGGATGTAATTCCGTTTATTGGAAAAGACACTAATT
>NZ_JAYVFH010000061.1:0-8211 GCF_043773265.1 Flavobacterium sp.
TTCGAAATGATTGATTTGCCAGAGGATATTTTTGAAATAAATCTTCTGCATTGGTTTTTACCAAATAAAAATGAATCTCTAAAAAGTTATGCTAAAAGGATGTCCGAAAATGTAAAACATGAAAATTCAGTTTTAATAGGAGTTTCTTTTGGAGGCGTTTTGGTTCAAGAAATGAAGCAGTTTTTGAATGTTAAAAAAGTAATTATAATATCTAGCGTAAAATGTAACACTGAAATCCCACGAAGAATGAAAATTGCTAAAACTACTAAAGCATATAAATTATTGCCAACAAGCTTACTTCATGATATTGAGTTGCTTACAAAATTTGCTTTTGGTGATGTACTAAAAAAGAAATTAAAGCTTTATGAAAAATACCTTCAAATGAATAATAAAGTATATTTAGATTGGGCAATTGAGCAAATGATTTGTTGGAATAGAATAAAAATTGATAATGAAATTATTCACATTCATGGTGATGCAGATGAGGTTTTTCCGTCAAAAAACATTAAACAATATATACTTGTAAAAGAGGGTACTCATGCTATGATTTTAAGTAAATATAGATGGTTTAATTCAAACTTACCCAAGATTATTTTAGAACAATAATTTCGCTTTTCAGTTCGTTTTTTGTATTTTTGCTAACTTATAAATTGAGTTATGAAAAAGATACAAGTATTTGGTATTGTTGCACTTTTAGTTTTGGTAAGTAGTTTACTAATCTTTGCTTCAACTGAAGATAAAAAACAAAATAAAATTGGAACTGCTCAATATTTTCCTCAACAGGTTGATTTTGCTGGAGAAATGGCTCCACTAAAAATTGCAGATGTAAAAGAAAGATTTGACAGAGAATTATTAGTAAATGCTAACCTACATTCTTCTACAATTTTAATATTAAAACGTGCCAATCGTGCTTTTCCTGTAATAGAACCAATTCTAAAACAATATGGTATTCCAGACGATTTTAAATACCTTGCCGTTATTGAAAGCGCATTAGTAAACGCTGTTTCACCTTCTGGAGCAAAAGGAGTTTGGCAATTTATGCCAGATACTGCAAAAGAAAAAGGAATGGAAGTAAACGAAGGTGTTGATGAACGTTATCACCTAGAAAAATCTACAATTGCAGCTTGTAAATATTTGTTGACAGCAAAAGAAAAATTTGGTTCTTGGACATTAGCTGCGGCTTCCTACAATGGCGGAATGACTGGTGTAAATAACAAAATTATAGAACAAAAAGTTTCAGATTATTATGATTTATTGCTAACAGATGAAACATCAAGATATGTTTTTAGAATTTTGGCATTAAAAGAAATTATGAAAAATCCAGTTTTATATGGTTTTGATGTTTCTAAATATGAATTGTATCAAAACATTCCTACGAAAACTGTAGAAGTGGATAGTTCTATTTCAGATTTAGCAACTTTTGCTAAAACACAAGGCATTAACTATAAGATATTAAAAATACACAATCCTTGGTTGCGCGATAAAAAATTAAGCAATCTTTCTAAAAAGAAATATATTATTGAAATACCTACAGAAGGTTATTAATGAGTATTTAGTGTTCATTTGGCAGAATTGTATTGTCCATAAAAAAAGTTCGCAATTGCGAACTTTTTTAATTGAGTATCATTATAACTGATCACTAAATCTTCTTCATCTGATCTTTCATCATCTTAATTTGATCTTTTAACATTCCTTGTTTATCTAGTTTTTTAACTTCGGCAATTAAATTTGTTGCTTCAAGTTTTCTTCTTCTAGACATTGCAACTCCAGCAAGATTCAATTTTGCTACAGCCAAATCCATATCCATATTTAATCCAAGCTCAATTGCTTTCTTAAAATACTTTTCAGCTTGAATAAGATTAGTTTGCGACAACATAATTCCGTTTAAGTAATTATAATAACCTTGTTGCTTTTGTACCAGTGCGGTTTCAGGATTTTTAATTTTGTCCAACCAAGCTTTTGCACCAGTAAAATCTTGTTTTCTTAATTTCAAAAAAGCTAATAAAATATATTCATTCTTAAAATATAAGAACAAAGGTATAAGTGATAATAAAATTAGAAAAATTCCATTTCCAATGTTACTATCTGTAAACTGCCAAATAGCAGCGATAAAAATTAATCCAGTCAAGACAAGTTTGATATTTCTGTGAAACATAATATTGAGTTTTTTTAAGATTGCAAAGATAATAAATAGAATTTAAAATATTTTTAAAAAACTACTTGCAAGTAATAAAAACCTTTGTATATTTGCACTCGGTTTCAAAAAGACCTACAAAACTATTATTACACGATTTAAAGATAAAAAGCAATGAGCAAAAGAACGTTTCAACCATCGAAAAGAAAGAGAAGAAATAAACACGGATTTATGGATAGAATGGCTTCTGCAAATGGAAGAAAAGTTCTAGCACGTCGTAGAGCTAAAGGAAGACATAAACTTACAGTATCTTGCGAACCAAGACACAAAAAATAATGATTAGATTCTAATCAATATCAAGCCGTTACTTTTATTAGTAGCGGCTTTTTTTTATGTCATTGCAAGCAACGAAGAAATCTCATAAAAAATGTTCATAAATTTTAATAATTATTAGAAGCTATCCTGCCTGACGGCAGGCAGGTTCCTGCTATCCGTTTCAAATGAAATTCATCGAATACCTATGTAAAATATTTTTTTAATGAGATAATCTTTTTAATTTTACACTACCCAAGCTGCGTATAAAATTAAAAAGGATTTTCACTTTTATCAAGGCTAGGAAAACATTCAAAATTCAACATTCGTTAATCGTTATTCAAACTTTAAAATAAATGTTGAACAGATGAACAAGAAATAAAGAATTTTGAAATAAAAACAACACACAATAACAGAATCTGAAACAAGTTCAGATTAAACAACTAACTACAATGCCAAAAGACAACTCCATAAAATCGGTTTTAATAATAGGTTCAGGTCCAATTGTAATAGGTCAAGCTTGCGAGTTTGATTATGCAGGTTCACAATCGGCAAGATCAATCCGCGAAGAAGGAATAGAAGTAATTCTCATCAATTCCAATCCGGCTACAATAATGACCGATCCATCTATGGCAGATCATGTGTATCTTTTGCCATTAACCACAAAATCGATTATTCAAATTCTAAAAGAACATCCACAAATTGATTCAGTTTTGCCAACAATGGGCGGACAAACGGCTTTAAATCTTTGTCTAGAAGCTGATGAAAAAGGAATCTGGCAAGATTTCAATGTTAAAATGATTGGTGTAGATGTCAATGCAATAAATATAACAGAAGATAGAGAGCAATTCAAGCAACTTTTAAAAAGAATAAATGTACCATCTGCACCAGCAGAAATTTGTACTTCGTTTCTTAGAGGAAAAGAAATTGCGCAAGAATTTGGTTTTCCATTAGTAATTCGTCCATCATTTACACTTGGTGGAACTGGAGCAGCAATAGTTTACAAAAAAGAAGATTTTGCCGAAAAACTAACCTATGGATTAGAAATGTCGCCAATACATGAAGTCTTGATAGACAAAGCATTAATGGGTTGGAAAGAATATGAATTAGAATTGTTACGCGATAAAAACGACAATGTAGTAATCATTTGTTCTATAGAAAATATGGATCCAATGGGAATTCACACAGGAGATTCTATTACTGTTGCACCAGCAATGACTTTATCGGATACTACTTTTCAAAGAATGCGAGATTATGCAATATTAATGATGCGTTCTATCGGAAATTTTGCTGGAGGTTGTAATGTACAATTTGCTGTTTCACCAGATGAAAAAGAAGATATTGTTGCAATTGAAATTAATCCTAGAGTTTCACGTTCATCAGCTTTAGCATCTAAAGCTACTGGTTATCCAATTGCAAAAATTGCTTCCAAACTAGCTTTAGGTTACAATTTAGATGAACTTCAAAACCAAATTACAAAATCAACTTCAGCATTATTCGAACCAACTTTAGATTATGTTATTGTAAAAATTCCTCGTTGGAATTTCGATAAATTTGAAGGTGCAGACAGAACGCTAGGTTTGCAAATGAAATCGGTTGGAGAAGTTATGGGAATTGGACGTTCTTTTCAAGAAGCACTTCACAAAGCCACACAATCGTTAGAAATTAAACGAAACGGACTTGGTGCCGACGGAAAAGGATATAAAAACTATGAGCAAATTATTGAAAAATTAACCAATGCAAGTTGGGACAGGGTTTTTGTGATTTATGATGCCATTGCGATGGGAATTCCGCTTTCTAGAATTCACGAAATCACTAAGATTGATATGTGGTTTCTCAAACAATACGAAGAATTATATACTTTAGAAAAAGAAATTTCTAAATATAATGTTACCAATCTTCCTAAGGAATTGTTGTTAGAATCTAAACAAAAAGGATTTGCCGACAGACAGATTGCTCACATGATGGGTTGTTTAGAAAGTCAGGTTTATAAATTGCGTGATGACTTGAATGTTAAACGAGTTTATAAATTGGTTGATACTTGTGCTGCCGAATTTAAAGCATTAACACCTTATTATTACTCGACTTTTGAGGCAGAAATCGAAACTTCAAACGGAGAAAGATTTGTTCATAACGAAAGCATTGTTACCGATAAAAAGAAAGTTGTTGTTCTTGGTTCTGGACCAAATAGAATTGGTCAAGGAATTGAATTTGATTATTCGTGTGTTCACGGAGTTTTGGCTGCTAAAGAATGTGGCTATGAAACGATTATGATAAATTGTAATCCAGAAACGGTTTCTACCGATTTTGACACAGCAGATAAATTATATTTCGAACCAGTTTTTTGGGAACACATTTATGACATTATTCGTCACGAAAAACCTGAAGGTGTAATTGTACAACTTGGTGGACAAACTGCTTTGAAATTGGCAGAAAAATTATCAAAATACGGAATCAAAATACTTGGAACTTCATTTGATGCTTTGGATTTAGCCGAAGATAGAGGACGATTTTCAGAATTATTGACCGAACTTAAAATCCCATTTCCACAATTTGGTATTGCCGAAAATGCCGATCAAGCAAGCGCTTTGGCTGATGTTTTAGATTTCCCATTACTAGTTCGACCATCGTATGTACTTGGTGGACAAGGAATGAAAATTGTCATCAACAAGCAAGAACTCGAAGAACATGTTATAGATTTATTAAAAAATATTCCAGGAAATAAACTGCTTCTTGACCATTATCTTGATGGAGCAATTGAAGCCGAAGCCGATGCAATTTGTGATGGAGAAAACGTGTATATCATTGGTATTATGGAACATATTGAACCTTGCGGTATACATTCTGGTGATAGTAATGCAACTTTGCCACCATTTAATTTAGGCGAATTTGTAATGCAACAAATAAAAGATCATACTAAGAAAATCGCTTTGGCTTTACGAACCGTTGGATTAATAAACATTCAATTTGCCATAAAAGATGATATTGTTTACATCATTGAAGCCAATCCTAGAGCATCTCGAACTGTACCATTTATTGCAAAAGCATATGGCGAACCTTATGTAAATTATGCCACTAAAGTAATGCTAGGTGTAAATAAAGTAACCGATTTTACATTCAATCCGCAATTAAAAGGATATGCAATTAAGCAACCAGTTTTCTCTTTTAGTAAGTTTCAAAATGTAAACAAAGCACTTGGACCAGAAATGAAATCGACCGGCGAAAGTATATTGTTTATTGATGATTTAAAGGATGATCAGTTTTATGAGTTGTATAGTAGAAGGAAGATGTATTTGAGTAAATAGAAACTTTATAACTTTAAAAATCCCATACTTATTAATTTAACAGTATGGGATTTTTATTATTTTTAAAGTTTTAATGTTACTAATTTTTAAAATTTGAGGTTTGAATAATCATAAGACTTTCATCATTTGACTTAGCTAAACTTTTATTTTTTGTGTTTTGATCTGACCAAGATGTTAAAAAATCTTTTAAAATGTCAACATTAAATGTTCCTCTTGTTAGTACTTTTGCAGTTCCGTTTGCACCTACTTGACCAATTATTCCATCAGCACCATTTTGACCAGTATTGCCACTTCTATTGGTATACGGCTCACAAATAGAGCCACATCTTGAACTTCCTGGTTTTCCACCTTTACCACCAAAACCTCCAGGTGCAGGATTTCCATATTCACCTCCAACACCATTTGGACCATTATAAGTAAAATATTGGTTGTATGGTTCTGCACTACCAAATAGTTTAAAGGTTAACTTTCCTGCATCTCCACCTTCACCGCCATTTCCACCATTTCCACCATTTCCGCCTTTTCCACCATTATTTCCTGCTCCATTTCCTCTGTTGCACTGATAAGTTCCATCCGAACAATTTCTTCCTCTTGATCCTTCAGCGCCATTTGCACCAATATTTCCATTTCCGCCTTTTCCACCATTTTGTCCCCATAAATAATAATCAATATTTCCAGATGAAGCTTGTATTTTATCGGTTACAAATACAAATACATTTCCAGAATTTAGTCCATTTTCACCATTTGCGCCATCTTGTCCTGAAGCAGAACCTGCACCGCCATCTTGAGCAGAAGTTTCAGACTCATTAAAGGATTGAATGTGTGAATTGGATTGTCGGTATTCATTGCATATAATGCTAACATCATTATTTTGAATATAAATTTCAGAATTAATAAGTTCAATTTTATGAAAACTTAACGTCACTTTGTTTTTAGTAATTCCTGTTAGATTTAGAGTTGCATTAACAAGTCGTAATGTTCCTTTTTCTTGGAGCAAAGTATATAATTCGTTTATATCATTAAAATAGGATGGAGGAATATCTCCAACAAAGGCAGGATTTGCATTTGAAATACTTTGCAAATTTATTGCGCCAGTAAGTTCATAGACTTGTTTTTTAGATGCTTCTTTTTTTGGAGAAGTTTGTGCAAAAACTGAGGTTGTCATTAAAATGAAAGAAATAATAATTGCTGATTTCATAAATTGGTTTTTTTAAGGTTAAAAATTGAATGGAAAATATTTAATTCTTTAAAAGTACCGAATTTTATTTACAATTATTGTTTTGATTTACAGAATCTTAAATGTATTGAAATAATTATGAAAAAAACTAAAGCTTTTATGAAATCGGCGAAATGTTATTGGCTGTTTTAATTATAATCAAATCGCCATTTTTTTTTGGTAAAGTCCAATTACACACTTCGAGTTTACTTTTTCAATTCCACAAAATATCTCTTCTGTGTTGGTTGTTATATCGTCTCCTTTTCTCCCAAATCTAGATTTTAAAAAACTCATAAAATCATCATTACATTCTGTTCCAATGTAAGCAAGTTTTGTATTGTGAAATTCAACGTAAACTTCTTTCAAAGTAATTTTTTCATTGACTTCTATGTTTTTTATATCATAGCCGATACACAAGCCATCATTTTTTCTTTCTTTATACTTTAAATTTTTACTTTCAAAATCTTTAATTGACATTCCAATTTTCAAAACTCCAAGTCTATCTAAAATTGGTTTCTCAATTTTTTGGTAATTGGCTTTTCAGTTTGTTTACATGCCAAAAAGCAAATAAAAATTACTGTAAATATTCTATACTTCATTTCTACGGATTTTTGGCGAAGTTGCTCATAACGTTCCGCCGCTTCTCGTCAGTAGTGAACTTCGGAGCTGATTATTTTCTATCAAAGATAAAATTTCTTGCGAAACGCAAACGTGAAATTTACATAAAATTCGCAATTGGGTGAAACGGCTGTTACCTGATGCCATTATTTCTGTTTTAGTAACCATTTTATTAATTCGTCATTATCTACAATACTCCAAGAATGCGGATGTCTTCTATTGTCAGGTCTTCTATAACCTTTATTTTGTGTTGTTATTAATTCTGCACTTTGATTTCCAAGTCTATTTAGCTCATTAATCATTGCGGAACATTCTGTCGCATTCATACTCGTAAAGTCCGAACCACGTTCTTTTAACCACCAATTTATGTCAGTTTCTGTGTAAATTCTCAAAGACATTTTTATCAATTTTTTAATTGCTCTTTGAGTTGTGTCTGAAAATGAGTAAGGCGAAATATTGTAATATTCAGTAAGGTTTGTTGTTGGACTTCCACCAGTTTCTTTTTCAAGTCTGTCTATCATATAAACATTCTCTTGATTGGCTTCGTTGTCTTTTGAAAGTCGAATATCTCTTTTTGCGGAATTATAAAATCTTTCAAAGTCGAGTGGTGGGTCAATCGCAAAAAC
>NZ_JAYVFH010000062.1:0-24529 GCF_043773265.1 Flavobacterium sp.
AAGGTGGTTATTGCGGCGGGGCTCACCTCTTCCCATCTCGAACAGAGAAGTTAAGCCCGCCTGCGCAGATGGTACTGCAATTTGTGGGAGAGTATGTCGTCGCCTTTCTTTTAAAAACCCTTCATCAAAGATGAAGGGTTTTTTGTTTTTTAATTCCTCCTGTTTTGGTTTTAAATTCTAATTTTAATTTTTAAAAAAAAGGTGATGTTGTTTTAAAAATAATATTATAAAATATAAAAAAAATCCTATTTCAAGTGAATGAAATAGGATTATATAAATTTATTGTAAACAAATATTATGCTAACATTGTTACTGGGTTTTCTAAATAAAGCTTTAAAGTTTGAAGAAATTGAGCTCCAGTTGCACCATCAACAGTACGATGATCGCAAGCTAAAGTTACTTTCATAGTGTTTCCTACAACTATTTGTCCATTTCTTACAATTGGTTTTTCAGCAATTGCACCAACTGATAAAATGGCTGAATTAGGTTGATTTATTATTGATGTAAATTCAGTTATACCAAACATTCCTAAATTAGAAACAGTGAATGTACTTCCATCCATTTCAGATGGTTGTAATTTTTTATTTTTTGCTCTTAAAGCAAGATCTTTAACATTTGCACCAATTTGAGATAAACTTAACTGGTCTGTAAATCTTAAAACTGGAACGACTAATCCATCTTCTACAGCAACAGCAACACCAATGTTAACGTGATGATTAATTATAGTTGCATCTTCTCTCCATTGAGAATTTACTTTTGGATGTTTTTTCAAAGCCATAGCACAAGATTTAATAACCATATCATTAAATGAAACTTTAGTGTCAGGCATAGTATTAATAACTATTCTCGATTTCATTGCTTCATCCATCATTATTTCTATAGTTAAATAAAAATGAGGCGCGGTGAATATTGATTCAGACAATCTTTTCGCAATGATTTTACGCATTTGCGAATTTTTAATTTCTTCAGTAAAAATTTCTCCAGCTGGAATAAAAGGTTTTACCATTGCAGGTTGCTGATAGTTGGTTGCAGTTTGTTCTTCAACTACATTTGGTGTGAAAACTTGTGGTGATGTTGTAAATTTTTCGATATCACTTTTAACAATACGTCCATTTTCTCCGGATCCTTTTACTTGAGAAATATTTATACCTTTTTCTTCAGCAATTTTCTTAGCTAGAGGAGAAATAAAAATCCTTTTTCCATCTGTAATAATTTGAAGTGAATTTTCTGATTTTTCATTTGAAATTTCAGTTCTTACTACTTCTTTTACAGTAGAGGTACTACCACCATTTTTATAGTTTTCAGCAATGCCTGTAATATCAGTTCCAGTAGGTCCTATAATTGCTAAAACACTGTCAACAGGAGCAGTTTCTCCTTCATTTACACCAATAAACAATAAAGTTCCAGAATTAAAAGATTCAAATTCCATTGTAGCTTTATCCGTTTCAATTTCTGCAAGAATCTCTCCTTCATTAACTGTATCACCTACTTTTTTTAACCAAGTTGCAACTGTACCATCAATCATTGTATCACTTAAACGTGGCATAGTAACTACAACAACTCCTTTTGGCAAAGTGGTTGTAACTGTTTGATTGATTGTTGAATTAACTTCTTTTTTATCTTCAACAATTGTAGTATTAACTTTTGGCTCTATTGAAGATGGTTTTCCTAGATGTAATAATGGAGTTATATCTTCACCTTCTGAACCAATTATTGCAAGTAAAGAATCAACTGGTGCTGATTCTCCTTCTTGAATTCCAATGTGTAAAAGAGTTCCAGAATTGAATGATTCAAATTCCATTGTTGCTTTATCTGTTTCTATTTCTGCAAGGATATCTCCTTCATTTATTTTGTCGCCCACTTTTTTAAGCCATTTTGCTACTACACCTTCTGTCATAGTATCACTCAAACGAGGCATCGTGATTATTTTTGCCATAATTGATTATAGTTTGTGGGGAATAAATGGATAGTTTTCTTGTTCGTAAACAACATCATATAATTGTTGAACTTCAGGAAATGGAGAATCTTCTGCAAAAGTTACACATTCTTCTACCAAAGCTTTAACTCTTTCATCAATTGCTTCAATAATTGCTTCAGTTGCATATTTTTTTTCTAAAATAATATCTAATACTTGTGTTATTGGATCTATTTTTTTATATTCTTCTATTTCATCTTTAGAACGATATAATTGTGCGTCAGACATAGAATGTCCTCTATATCTATATGTTTTCATTTCTAAGAAAGTAGGTCCATCTCCTCTTCTTGCTCTATCTATAGCCTCGTGCATTGCTTCAGCAACTTTCACAGGATTCATTCCATCTACAGGACCACAAGGCATTTCATATCCTAAACCAAGTTTCCAAATATCAGTATGATTAGCAGTTCTTTCTACAGATGTTCCCATTGCATAGCCATTGTTTTCACAAATAAATACTACTGGAAGTTTCCATAACATTGCCATATTGAATGCTTCGTGAAGTGAACCTTGACGTGCTGCACCATCTCCAAAATAGGTTAAAGTTACACCACCAGTTTCAAAATATTTATCGGCAAATGCCATTCCTGCTCCAACTGGAATTTGTGCTCCAACGATTCCGTGACCTCCAAAAAATCCTTTTTCTTTAGAAAATATGTGCATTGAACCACCCATTCCTTTAGATGTTCCTGTTACTTTACCATACAATTCTGCCATTACTCTGTGAGGATCAACTCCCATTGCAATTGGTTGAACGTGATTTCTATAGGCAGTAATCATTTTATCTTTAGACAAATCCATTGCGTGAATTGCTCCTGCAAGAACTGCTTCTTGACCATTGTATAGGTGTAAAAATCCTCTAACTTTTTGTTGAATGTAAACTGCTGCTAATTTGTCTTCAAATTTTCTCCAAAATTGCATGTCTTCATACCATTTTAGATAAGTTTCTTTTGTAATTGGTTTCATTGTTTGTAAATCTATTATGACTAATGATTATTTAATCTGTGATGCAAATTAATTTTAAAAAATTTGCTTTTCTAAATGTTCAAATGCAAAAGTATGATATTGATAGTAGAAGTAAAAATTTATAAGAATGAAATTATAGTTTTTTACTAAATGAATATATAAAAATTGTAACTACATCGTTTTAGTTTATAAAGATGTTTTGTCAAATGAAAAAGGCAATAAATTATTAATAGAGTTTGATTTGTAAACTTCTCCAGTTTCACCCATAAAATAAATTTCAATTGGTAAATCTTGTTTAAATTCATATTCAGCAATTGATTGCCTACATGAACCACATGGTGGAATTGGGGATTTTGTCGGATTAGTGTCTGATGCAGCAGTTATTGCTAATTTTACTATTTTAGAATTTGGATAAATTGCTCCAGCTTGAAAAATTGCAACTCGTTCTGCGCAAAGTCCAGAAGGATAAGCTGCGTTTTCTTGATTAGATCCTAAAACAATTTTTCCGTTGTCTAATAATATGGCAGCGCCAACTCTGAATTTTGAATACGGTGCATAAGCATTTTTTCGTGTTTCAATGGCTAAATTCATTAAAGACTGAACTTCTGCAGGTAAATTATCAATTCCGTTAAAAACCGAAATTATAGTGTTAAAAGTAATTTCTTTCATTCTTATTTAGTTGTTTTTTCTTTAAATTATATCGGAAAAAAAATCCAAATTCCTTAAAAGAAATTTGGATTGTTATAAAATTTATTAATTTTTAATATTCATCATATTTGTCACCAAAATTAAATGTTAGCGAAAATCGAAGAGTGTTTTCTAATGGGTTTTTAACTTTAGAAGCAGAAAATAAATAAGAGACATCTATTTTTACAACGTTATATTTAAAACCAGCTCCTAATGAGAAAAATCTTCTAGCACCTTTTAGTGGACTTTCATTAAAATACCCTAATCGCATTGCAAAGGAATCTTGATATAAATATTCGGCTCCAACTGAATAAGTAAACTCTTTTAATTCTTCACTAAAACCATCTGGTGCATCACCAAAAGATTTAAATATTCCAGAAACCCAACTTATTCTTCTGTAATTTTCATTGTTTTGATTTCTTTCATCTACTGTAATTGTGCCATCACCATCTAAATCTGGATCTTGTGGTGTTGGAACTAATAGTTTTGCAAACTCAACACTTGTTGAAACTCTATTATATTCATCTAAAATAAAATCAAATCCACCACCTAATCTTAAATTTGCAGGTAAAAAATTGGTGCTAAATTCATCATTATCATAACTTATTTTTGGGCCTAAATTCTGAAAATTAAATCCCAAACGATATTTTCCATTAAATTCATTGAAAGCAATTTCTTCCGATTGAAAAAACCCTGCAACATCTACTGCAAAAGTACTTCCTGGTTTTGCATCGGTATTTGCATCGGCAATTTTTAAATTAGAGCGAATGTATCTTCCAGCTACAGCCATTGAAAATCTTTCACTTAGTTTTAATGAATACGACGCATCTACAGCCAACTCATTTGGTTTTACAATATTTGCAACATCATCAAAATTTTGTCTTAATTCTATTTCACCAAGTCCAAAATAACGCAAACTTCCTGCAAAGGCACTTCTTTCGTTTATTCTATTATAATAATTTAATTGTCCTAAAGATATATCATTAACAAGCTGTGTCAAATAGGGTGTGTAACTTACAGAAAATCCTTGCTTGTCTAGTGCAAATGCATATTTTGCTGGGTTCCATTGTTGCGAATAATTATCTGCGGATGTAGCAACTCCTTGGTCAGCTAAACCAGCAGCTCGTGCATCTGCAGCAACTAATAAAAATGGAACTCCTGTAGTTATTACTCTATCTTGGGCTTTAATAATTTGTGTTGTAGCAAGAAGTAATAAAAATATTGAAATTTTTTTACTCATGCTTGTGATATTATTTTTTTGGTATTCTTGAATCTTTGATTTCATTTTAAATTTCAAAATATAATTAAACAAATATAGTATTTTATTAAAGTATTACAAGTTTTTCAATCTTTTCTGATGTTTTATTTGTTAATGTTGATTTAACAATTAGCTTATATATATAAACACCTTTTCCAATTTTATCGCCAAAATCATCTTTTCCGTCCCATGAAATATCTCTAGATAAAAATCCTTCGGTCATTACAGATTGATTTATAGTTTTTACAATTTTACCAGTAATAGTGATTATTTGAACCTGAACATCAAGTGGTTCAAATGGTCTGTTGTGTGTGAACCAAAATTGTGTATAACTTACAAATGGGTTTGGATAATTTAATACATTTTGTAATGTTACTGATTCATCACCTACAACAATAAATCTAATATCCGCAGAAATAAAATTGTTATATACATCCCAAGCTTTGAAAGTAATTGTATGCAATCCTAATGATAAATTTCTAAATGGAAATCTTACTTTTCCTTTGGTATAATCATCTAATTCGGTTTCATAATAATCATTTAATATGTATGGATTGTTTTCATCTCCGTCAAGAATAGCTACCATATCATGACCAATTCCGCTTGAAGTATTAATTCCATGCTCATCTTCTAGAAAAGCAAGAAAAAATGGTGATTGATTAGTAATTCCTCCATCAATAAATGTTTCATCATTCATGTATAAACGAAGTTTTGGTGGAGTTGTATCTGCAACAGCATTTGTGTTTACACCACCAACTTTTATGTCTGTATTATAACCTGTTTTATCCAATAAAATAGTATTTCGTTTTGAATAAAAACTTATTCTTCCGTTTCCAATAGGAATTTTTATGTCTTTTGGAACTACAAATCCAAATTCAAATAATCCATTATTTACAGATGCATTTCCTCTAAAAATGGTTTCACCAAGACTAGTAAATGTTATTGGAGGACTATTATTATCATTATTGAAGGTAGTTTTTAGATAGTTTTTATCAAAAATATTTACAGACATCTCACCATTATATGATGGTAGAAAATTTCCAATTCCGTCTTGAACTTCACCTGATAATTTTACATAAGCAAGAGCTTGAAAATCTACAAAAGGTTGATTAATTGGAATGTCATTCACTTTAGTTAATACAATTCTTGGTTTTGCTATTGCAAGCATCAATGCAGGATCACCAAGTAAAAAAACGACTCTTGTAGAAGAATTATTGAAACTTGCATTTTTAGCCAATCGCAATGCTTCAGCAATTGATGGGTATTCATCTGAATCATAAGAAAAAAGCTTTTCAGAAAGCACATCATTAAAATTTTCCGCAGAACCTTGTCCTATTGAACGAATTGTAGTTATCATTGAAATAGCACCACCAACCGGATTCCAATAAGTATATTCGCCAGCAGTTGGTCTTAGCGGATTGTCAAACCTAGAAAATTCGCAAGTTAATGTTATGAATAATGGATAGCGAAACCTATTATTGAAATTTGAACCATCAAATTTATCCCAAATTCGTTCTCCTGTCAATCCATCTTCGCCACCATGACCAAGATAATTAAATACTAAAGAACCATTTTCAAAAGCATTTCTTATATCTTCTTTTGCCTTTGGATAACGATTTCCTCCTGCAGAAGTAACTTGTTGATATGCATCTAAAAGTATTTTTTTATAATTTATAAATGGTTTTTGTTGATGAATTGAGTCTGTTAAACTATTTTGACGCGATTGTAATGTAATATCAGATGGTTTGTCTGAATCATCAGAAATAGAAACATAATTATTTCTCCAACTTCCATAAGATTTTAAATCATGATATTCAATAATTTTATTAACCATTTCATCAGCTTGTTTTGTCGATGAAACAATCATTCTTCCAACTGCAATATCAACACCACCATTTGTTATTTCAACATCACCTTCATTAGTGTTCATTAATCCAAAGAAATCATCAGATGCAAACGAACTTTCGCCAGAGGTATAACTATTGGTTGAATGATAAATAGGTACAAAATTAGTATTGTTAGAGATTCTGTCTTTAAAATCGAATGATGCATCACCAAAAAGATTTAAGTATTTAATTCTTTTACTAGTAACACTTGGATTATCATAAACATATTTTACAAAATTTCTAATAGCTGCAATATCTTGCTTTCCTGATGAAAATTCATGATAAATCATTTCTAGATTTACAACTTTTACATTAAGACCAGAATAGTTTCTATGAAAATTGGCCAACTTTTCTGCTTGAGAATTAAATGCGCTTGGTGTTACAATTAAATAATCAATATCTTTAAAATTTCCTGCTGCATCATTAAAAATTGTTCCTTTTAAATCTTGATTTGCAACTGCTGGTTTTGATTCTTTCAGTGGTGTATAATAGTCATTGGTATCAACTGCAATATAATTTCTAGTTTCACCTAAATTAGATTTAAATGAAATTGTACTTGCTCCAGAGTTTGTGACTTTTGAAGTATTATAAATATCAGTAATATCCCAAATTTGAGATAGTGATGAAGCATTGGTTATAGAATATTCGCCAATTCCTGTTAAAGTACTTGCATCATTATATTGAAATCTAAACTGCTTGTTGTTTCCAGTTAAATTTCTTTTGGCTCTAATAATTATATAGTCTAAAAAACCTTTGGATGCAGGAACACCACCATTATCAAAATTTAATTTTACTGTAAACTCTTCGGCAGCACTTACATTTGTAATTAAAGTATTATGTGATGCTTCGATTCCAGTATTTAATACAACAGCGTTAAGAATAATAGGACTCAATTCTTGACTGTTTATGTTCACATCAAATTTAGTTTGCACAAATGAGTTTCCGCCAACATGAATCTCAACCTTTGCTTGTGATGAAGTTACAATGTTTTCAAATGGTAGAATAAATTCTTGTTCATTATTAGAACTAAAAGATTCTCCAAACCAAACTCTACCAATTTTTGCAATATTGTTTAAATCTTCTTCATGAAATTTAATATCGTCAAACGTGTTAATAGAGGTTGTTGCACTTCCAGTTGGTTGTGATAAATCTAATATTCTTTTTCCATCACCACCATCAGTAGTTACATAATAATATGCTTTTTTACTGTATAAATTTAAATTTGTTTTGTTTTCATTGCTCCAATTATCAAGTCCTTCACCATAAAATAAAACATAGTCATTAGAGTCAAATGCATTGTCTTCTTCACCAATTACTTGAATAGCATTTTCGGATAAATCTATAGGGTAAATTGCATTATTGCTTAACGGAACCATTTTTCCGCCACTTCCAAATATTTTAATACTTTTCGGATTTAAACCAGATGTTTTAACGCCCAAACTTTCTAAAAAAGATTTAGATATTTTATAAACTCCAGACTTTTCGATATAAAAACGATACCATTTGCCAGAACTCAATACAGAGTTAGAAATAGCGGCTACACTGCTGGTTGAATTGTTAATTCTAGATGAATTTGAATAATTATATGTAAATGATTTTATTTTTTTATATGTATTTCCTTCTTTTATTATAGGTGATACATTTAAAATAACTGAAATTTCATCTCTAGCAATACTGTTTTTTATGCTTGCTTTTATAGTGTTAGGAATTAAAGATTTGTTTAAATCGCCAAGCTTAATTTCATCAATAGTTTCAAATATAATATTTGTTATTTGAAGAGAGTTTTCATCTATATATGAAGTGTTTTTTTTCTTATAAGTATATAAAATTTCTTTAGTATAATTATTATAATTAAAATTAACCATACTAAACTGTGGTATTTTAACAGAGTAATCTCCATACTGATAGGAAATATTTTCGTTCCATTCAATAGTAATATTTTCTCTTACTTGACTAAAAGAAAAGACGCTAAAAAGCAAAAAAATAAAAATAGAAATTTTTTTCATCAATAATATGTAACGCAATAAATTTAGTAATAGTATAAAAATGTAAAATTATATATTATTAATCATCTTTACAATAAAATATATTAGTTAACGTTATCAATCTATAAAATCTGTAAATTGAATTTTAATAATAAATTTAAAAAGATGTTGCAAATTAATAGTAATTTACTATATTGCGCCTCGAAATTTTACCTACTAAGATTATGAAAGTAAACAAATTTATGACGATCAAATTATTACTAATGGTAGTAATAATAGTTGGTTTTTCTAGTTGCAGTAAAAAGTCTAGCTCTAAAAGCGGATCTAAAGCTACAGGATGGAAAATTAACGACAAAAAAGGAGGTTTTCAATATGCTTCTAAGTTTAAAAAGCAAGAAACTGGTCCAGGTTTAGTATTAGTTGAAGGTGGAACATTTACAATGGGTAAAGTTCAAGATGATCCAATGCATGATTGGAACAATACACCAAATCAACAACACGTTCAATCCTTTTATATGGATGAAACTGAAGTAACTAATTTAATGTATATGGAATACTTAGATTGGTTAAAAAGAGTTTTTCCTCCAGAAGAAGAAAACTACAAAAACATTTATGAAGGTGCTTCACCAGACACATTAGTTTGGAGAAACCGTTTGGGTTATAACGAAACAATGACTAACAATTACTTAAGACATCCTGCTTATGCAGAATATCCAGTTGTTGGTGTAAATTGGATTCAAGCAACTGAATTTTCTAAATGGAGAACAAATCGTGTTAATGAATCTGTTCTTGAAAGAGAAGGATTTTTGAAAAAAGATGCTAAAGTTGTAGATGTAAAAGCTGATGCTACTTTTGATACTGAAACTTATCTTGCTGCACCAACAAAAACTTTTGGTGGTAACGAAGAAGTTGTACTAAAAGGAAGAAGAGGTTCTAAAGCTGCTGGAAAAGGTGGAACTAAAAACTCTAAAGGTGAATCTCAAGAAGCTAAAAACGTTTATGCTCAAAGAACTTCTGGATTAATATTGCCAGAATATAGACTTGCAACTGAGGCAGAATGGGAATATGCAGCTGCCGCAGATGTTGGACAAAGAGAATATAATGTTTACAAAGGTCAAAAGAAATATCCATGGTCTGGTAGTTATACTCGTTCTGGAAAAAGAGCTATAAAAGGTGATCAATTAGCCAACTTTAAACAAGGTAAAGGTGATTATGGAGGAATAGCTGGTTGGTCTGATGATGGAGCAGATATTACAAACAAAGTTAAATCTTATCCTCCAAATGATTTTGGATTATACGATATGGCTGGAAATGTATCAGAATGGGTTGCCGACGTTTACAGACCTATTGTTGATGACGAAGCTAATGATTTCAACTATTTTAGAGGTAATGTTTACATGAAAAATAAAATAGGTGAAGATGGTAAAGTTGAATTAATAGTTCAGGATACTCAAACTTTTGACACATTGCCTAATGGTAAAGTTGTTGCAAGAAACTTTATTGGTCAAATTGCTCAAGTTCCTGTTGATGATAATGAAACTTATTTAAGACAAAACTTTGATAAAAGTGACGAAAGAAACTATAGAGATGGAGATAAACAATCTACAAGATATTTTGATTTTGGTTCTTCTGATACAGAAGAAAATAATTCTAAATTAACAGACGAAAAGAGAATGTATGATTCTCCAAAACATAATGTTTCAACAGATAGTATTGGAAACATGGTTCGTAAATTTGATAAATCAAGCAAGAGAACAACACTTGTAAATGATGATGTTAGAGTTTACAAAGGTGGTTCATGGAGAGATAGAGCATATTGGTTAGATCCAGCTCAAAGAAGATATTTTCCTCAAGATATGGCAACAGACTATATTGGTTTTAGATGTGCAATGTCAAGAGTTGGTCCAAAATCTGATTCTAAAAAATCGCCAAGAAATAAAAAGAAAAAATAATTTTTTTTATAAATTACCTAAAAGCCCTTTAATTAGGGCTTTTTGTTTTTAAAATAGTATTTAAAATGAATATACAAGACTTACACAAATTGTTTCTTAAATGTAATTCTGTTTCAATTGATACAAGAAAAATCGAATTAAATTCTTTTTTTGTAGCAATTAAAGGAGAACGTTTTGATGCAAATACTTTTGCCAAAGAAGCTCTAGAAAAAGGCGCGTCTTATGTTGTTATCGATAATAAAGATTATTATATTGATGAAAGAACGATTTTAGTTAACAATAGTTTAAATACATTACAAGAGTTAGCTAAATATCATAGAAGTTATTTAAAGTTACCAATAATTGCCTTAACTGGAAGCAATGGCAAAACAACAACTAAAGAATTGATAAATGTTGTTTTATCAAAAAAATACAACACTAAAGCAACAATCGGAAATTTAAATAATCACATAGGTGTTCCTTTAACATTATTGTCCTTTTCTAAAGACACTGAAATTGGAATTGTAGAAATGGGAGCAAATCATCAAAAAGAAATTGAGTTTTTGTGTACTATTGCACAACCAGATTATTGTTATATAACAAATTTTGGAAAAGCTCATTTAGAAGGTTTTGGTGGAATTGAAGGTGTTATTAAAGGAAAAAGTGAAATGTATACTTATTGTAAAAACCTAGATAAAACAGTGTTTATAAATAAGGATGATTCGATTCAAGAAGAAAAAACTAAGGAAATAAAACGAATAACTTTTAGCCAAATAGATTCTAAAGTTGAAGTTTTTATAAATAAAGTGATTGCAAATCCTTTAGTCATGGTTCAATTTGACACTACTGAAATACATTCTAATTTAATTGGATTATACAACGCCAATAACATCAATGCTGCAATTACTATTGGAAACTATTTTGGTGTTTCTAATGAGTTAATAAAGCATGCAATAGAAAGTTATATTCCAGAAAACAATAGATCACAACTACTAATAAAAGGAACTAACGAAATAATTCTTGACGCCTACAATGCAAATCCTAGTAGCATGAAAGTTGCTTTAGAAAACTTTTTGCAATTAGATAAAACCAATAAACTTCTTATTATTGGAGATATGTTTGAGTTAGGTTATGAAAGTATAGAAGAACATAAAGCAATCACTTTAATGTTATCAAAGGAGAATAATGTCAAGTGTATTTTTGTTGGAAATGATTTTTATGCAAATAAAACTAAGAAGGAAAATTTTGAATTTTTCAAAACATTCGAAGAATTATCAGAATATTTAATAAAGAATAATATTGATAATAAAATGATTTTAATAAAAGGATCAAGAGGAATGGCACTTGAACGAACTTTAGAATTTTTATAAAAAAAAAACTTCTTAATTTCTTAAGAAGTTTTTGTGGGTAATGAGGGATTCGAACCCCCGACCCTCTCGGTGTAAACGAGATGCTCTGAACCAACTGAGCTAATCACCCGATTGCGAGTGCAAATATATAATTCTTTTTTAGATTTACAAAAATAAATCAAAAAAAATCATAAAATTTCTGCAACTACAAATGTGCTTCCGCCAATAAAAATAAAGTCTTTTTCATTTGAATTCTCTAAGGCAGATTGATAAGCGATTGAAACAGAATTATATGCTTTTCCTTTTAGTAGAAAATCTTCAGCTTTTTGTTGTAAAATGGTTGCATTTAATCCTCTTAAAACATTAGGTTTACAGAAATAATATTTTGCTTTTTTTGGAAATAAAGGTAATATTTCATTCAAATCTTTGTCATTTACAACTCCTAATACAATATGTAAAGTTTCAAAGTCCTCTTTTTCTATTTGATTTAAAACAATTTTTAATCCATGAGAATTATGAGCAGTGTCACATATAACTTTAGGATTAGAGTTTATTTGTTGCCATCTTCCATATAGTCCAGTATTTGTAATAACATTTAGAAAACCATTTTTTATATTTTCTTGTGTAATATTAAAATTTTGTATCTTTTCTAAAACCTTAAAAACTTGTTGAACAGTTTTTTTATTATTAATTTGATAATCTCCTAAAAGTGAAGAAGGATAAGTTTCTAAAACTAATTCTGACGCAAAATAGATTTCTGATTTTGTTTTCTTAACTTTTTCCAAAAATACTTCTTTCGTTTCTTTTGTATATTCACCAATAACAACAGGAATATTATCTTTTATAATTCCTGCTTTTTCAAAGGATATGCTTTCTAGTGAGTTACCTAAAAATTGTGTATGATCAATACCAATATTAGTAATTACTGAAACTAAAGGTGTAATTATATTAGTTGAATCTAATCTTCCTCCTAAGCCAACTTCAATAATATTAATATCAGTTTTTTCTTTTACAAAATATTCAAATGCTAATCCAACCGTCATTTCAAAAAAACTAAGTTGATGTTTTTCAAAAAAGGATTTGTTTTTGGCTACAAATTCACAAATATATTCTTCTGATATTTCTTCTCCATTAATTTTTATTCGCTCTCTAAAGCTTTTTAAATGTGGAGAAGTATATAAACCAACTTTGTAACCAGCTTCTTGTAAAACAGATGCTAAAAGGTGTGAAGTAGAACCTTTTCCATTAGTTCCAGCAACATGAATACATTTTAAATGTATTTCAGGATTTTTTAGATGTTTTGCAAGCAATATTGTATTGTCTAAATTTGGCTTGTAGGCGCTTGCACCTTGCTGTTGATACATAGGTAATTGAGTGAAAAGCCAATTTATTGTTTCTTGATAGTTCATTATTTTTTAATAAAAAATTCTTAAAACAAAATAATTTACCAATTTTGTAGTTTAATATTGTATTAGAATTTATCTTTAGTGCAAATTTGGAATTATTTTTACAATTAATACAAAAATATAATTTATATGATTAACTTTTTTCTTCAAGCTCAAAATGATTCAATCGCTCAAGCTACAGGAGCATTAATAGAAGGTACAGTAGCAACAAATGAAATTTCGGTATTAGAGTTTATTTTTAAAGGAGGTTTTTTCCTTATTCCGATTGCACTTTTACTTTTTTACACATTTTATTTAATAATTGAACGTTTTATTTATATAAATAAACGTGCAGTAATTGATCCCAATTTAATTCGTGACATTCGAGATAATTTAAACGCTGGAAACATTGATTTAGCTGTTTCTACAGCCGAGAGAAATTCTACTGCATCTGGATATGTCCTTCGAGAAGGAATATTAACTATTGGAAGACCAATTGCAGAAATAGAATCGAATATGGAACGCGCTGCTAATATTGAAGTTGGCGAAATGGAAAAAAAACTTGGTCAATTAGGACTAATTGCTGGTATAGCTCCAACATTTGGGTTTATTGGAACTATTTCTGGAGTTATTAAAATTTTCTATAGTATTTCTCAAACAGAAGACATCAGTATTGGTAACATTTCTGGTGGTTTGTATGAAAAAATGATTAGTTCTGGTGCCGGATTGGTTGTAGGTATTATTGCCTATTCTGCTTATCACTTATTCAATGGAAAAATTGATAGTTTTGCACTTGGTATTCAAAAGCAAGTATTAGATTTTGTTAATATAATTCAAAGACCAAATGGTAAAACGAAATAAACGATTTCATGCCGAGGTAGCAACTTCATCGCTTAGTGATATTATGTTTTTCTTGCTTTTATTTTTCTTAATTATATCAACATTAGCAAATCCAAACGTAATAAGAATGACATTGCCAAAATCTAAAAATAATGAGAAAACCAATAAACAACAAATCTCATTATCTGTAACAGAAGACAAAAAATTTTATTTAGACAAAGAAGAAGTTGCTTTTGATCAATTAGAAAAAACTTTAATATCTAAAATGGGTGATGCAAAAGATCAAACGGTTGTGGTTAGAATTCCATTTAATCTGCAGGTTCAAGATTTGGTAGACATATTGCAAATAGGAGTAAAGAATAAATTAAAGTTTGTTATTGCAACTAATAATTCAAAATAGAAGTATATTGATATTGATTTATTAGTAATACAATTCTGTTTTTCTAAAATAAAAAATGCCCCAAATAGTGTCTAACTTTTTGGGGCATGTTCATAGTTGGGAAGCATTTTTTTTATCTTTAATCCTTAAAGAATATTAGATTCTTTAATTTTCATTTAGTCTTTTAGACTAAAATTATATCTAATTGTTCCAACTTGTTTTTCTGTTCCATCAGGACTTTGACTCCATTTAGTATTCATTGCGGCAATTTTTGCTTGAGATGCTAAACAACTCGCAGCATTTGTAGTTCCTCTTGCACCAGGTTTTGCATCTACAACATTTCCGTTTTTATCTACTGTAATTTGCACAACTACAACACCTTCTTCATTACAATTGTAAGCTGGTTGCGGTTTGCTTAAAGCTTTTCTTCCGTTTAGTGCATATCCAGAACCGTTGCCTAAGCCATTTCCGCTTCCGTTTCCACCACCACTTCCAGAACCTGTTCCACTTCCAGAACCTGTTCCGTTGCCAGAACCACTTCCACCACCTGTTCCACCACCTGTCCCACCATTTCCATATCCGCTAGAATTTATACTTCCATTTGCAGATCCTTGATTTCCTTTTGTATTAGAATTTCCATCACCACCTTTATTTTTGCCGTTTAGTATGTTGGCCAAAGCATCATTAGTATTGCTGTTCACTTTAGGTTTGATAACAACTGGTTTTATATCTTTTTTAATAATTGGTTTTATAATTTTTACTGGTTCTTTTTTTGGTATAACAACGTCGGTTTTATCAGCATTATCATCTTGCGAAATAATATCTTCATCTTGTGTTTCTTGAGCAGGAACAGGTTTCGTAACATCTTTTACATCCAATTCTTTACTTTGATAATCAGCACCTGAACCAAAATCTGTATCGCCAAAATTCACTGTAACTCCGCCACCGCCACCGCCACCAGCCAATGCAACAAGTTCTGCATCTGATGGAGGCCAAAATCTTATAAAAAACAATAGAATTAGTAAAACGCCATAAATAAGTGTCGCTATTAAAAACGATTTTCTTTTTTCAGAAGGTGAAGAATCTAAACTCATAAACTTAGTTTTAATGTTTTTAACGCCGAAATATAGTAAAAATTGTTATTTAATTGATTTATTATTACTTGATTTTGAATTTTGTTTAAGCCAAACGTAACCTATTATGCCTGAAATTAATGATGCTATCAATATCATGAACTTCGAATTATTTATTATTTTCGGGTCTTCAAATGCTAATAAAGTTACAAAAATTGACATTGTAAATGCAATTCCGCCAAGAAAACCAACACCTACTATTTTTTTCCAATTCAACTCTTTTGGTAATTCGGTGAGTTTTAATTTAACAGCCAAAAAAGCAAAAGTCACTATACCCAAAGGTTTTCCAATAACTAAACCAAAAATGATGCCTAATGAATATGATTCAGAAAAATTATTATACCAATCTTTTCCTAGAATAATTGCTGTGTTGCTTAAAGCAAATAATGGAATGATAATAAATGCTACTGGTTTATGAAGCCAATGCAATAATTTATAAGATATGGTTTTATCAGATCCATCTTGATATGGAATAGCAAAAGCCAAAAGAACTCCAGTTATTGTTGCGTGTACTCCTGAATTTAACATAAAATACCACATAATAAATCCGCCAATTAAATATAAAATTAATCTTTTGACTTTTAATCGGTTCATTATTAATAAAATCCCAAACACTGATAAAGAAATTAGCAAATTGGAAAAATAAATGGTTTTTGTATAAAAAAGTGCAATTAAAATAATTGCTCCTAAATCATCAATAACTGCAAGAGCTGTTAAAAATACTTTTAGGGAAACAGGAATTTTATTCCCTAATAACGATAAAATTCCAATTGCAAATGCAATATCTGTTGCCATCGGAATTCCTATTCCAGATTGAGTATTTGTTCCAAAATTAAATCCAAAATATAATAAAGCTGGAATCAACATTCCGCCCAAAGCTCCAGAAATAGGCAATATTGCAGCACTAATTTTTGAAAGCTCGCCTGTGTATATTTCTCTTTCTAATTCTAAACCAATTAACAAGAAAAAGATTGTCATTAATCCGTCATTAATCCAATATTCTGCATTATGATTTCCAATTGGATAATGCCAAAGAGCCAAATAACTTTCTGAAAAGTATGAATTGGATAAAATAATTGAAATAACACTGCAGATTAACAATACTAATCCTCCAGCTTTTTCACTTTCAAAAAATGATATAAATAGTTTTGTTGCTTTCAATTATAAAATTATGGTTTTGTATTACTTTATTTTAATCAAATATTCAATTTTAAAATTTTTTTAATTTCAAAATACATTTCCAGAAGAATGATCTATTTCTGCGCCAGTAACACTTTTTAAAACATTAATTTCGTTTCGTAGTTTTAAAACACCTAATAATCCAAAAATTAATGCTTCTTTAAATTCTAAAGTTTTAGCTTCTGGAATAACAATTTCAATTTTTGGTAAGTGAAATTTCATTCGTTCTATTAAAAAATAATTGTATGTTCCTCCACCAGTTGCTAGAAGTTTGAAATTGCAATTTTCGACTTGTTGGTTTTGGCGAAAGCAATCTATTGCTAAAGAAGTTTGAAGAGCAATATGTTCGGTAAATGTGTGCATTTTATCTTCAATGGATATTGAATATTTTTCTATTAAGGGTAAAATAATTTGCTTTACAAATTCAAATCCGAGCGATTTTGGAAAGGTTTTTTTATAATATTCTAATGCGTTTAATTCGTTTAATAATTCAAAATTTAATTTTCCAGAACGAGAAATGTTTCCTTTATCATCATAATCTAATCCTAATTTATTGGCATAAAAATTCAAAACTGTATTTACTGGCGAAATATCAAAAGCAATTCGTTTATTATTTTGTTCAAATGAAATGTTAGAAAATCCTCCAAGATTTAAACAATAATCATATTGAGAAAATAAAATTCTATCACCAATTGGAACCAAAGGTGCGCCTTGACCTCCAAGTTTTACATCTTGAACTCTAAAATCACAAACTACTTTTTGATTGGTATAACTTGCAATTTTAGGAAGATTTCCAATTTGTAAAGTAAATCCGTTTTGAGGTTGATGCAAAATGGTGTGTCCGTGTGAGCAAACGGCATCAATAGTATTGATTTTATGATTAAGAATAAATTCTGAAATTATTTTCCCAAGAAGTTTGGTGTAATTTTGATTTAATAATTCTAATTCCGACATTGAAAAATCTACTGCATTTCTTAATTTGTTTAACCAAAAAGAGTCATATGAAATGGTTTCACATTCTAATATTTCATAGTTCCAAACTTCATTTTTAATACTGAATTTAATGTGTGCCAAATCAATTCCATCAAGCGATGTTCCACTCATTACACCTACAATATTGTATGATTCTTTAAACATTGGCTAAATTTACGAAAACGTTTGAGAGTTTAATTAAAATGCGTTATTTTTGCTCAAATTTAAATAAAAACAAAACTACTTTTATTATATATTATGGATTTTAACTTAAACGAAGAACAATTAATGATTCAGCAAGCTGCAAAAGATTTTGCAATTTCAGAGCTGTTACCAGGAGTAATTGAACGTGATGAGCATTCTAAATTTCCAACAGAACAAGTAAAAATGATGGCTGAGTTAGGTTTTTTAGGCATGATGGTTGATCCAAAATATGGTGGTTCTGGTCTTGATAGTGTTTCTTATGTTTTGGCAATAACCGAAATTGCAAAAGTAGATGCTTCGGCAGCAGTTATCATGTCAGTTAATAACTCATTGGTTTGTGCTGGAATGGAAAAATATTGTAACGAAGAACAAAAAATGAAATATCTTGTTCCTCTTGCTAAAGGTGATGTTATTGGAGCATTTTGTCTATCTGAACCAGAAGCAGGAAGTGATGCAACATCTCAAAAAACTACCGCAATTGATAAAGGTGATTATTATTTATTAAACGGAACTAAAAACTGGATTACTAATGGAGCAACTGCTTCAACTTATTTAGTAATTGCGCAAACCGATGTCGAAAAAGGTCATAAAGGAATAAATGCTTTTATCGTTGAAAAAGGATGGGCTGGATTTGACATTGGACCAAAAGAAAAGAAAATGGGAATCAGAGGAAGCGATACACATTCATTAATGTTTTCAGATGTAAAAGTTCCTAAAGAAAATAGAATTGGTGCAGACGGATTTGGTTTTGCATTTGCAATGAATGTTTTAAATGGTGGAAGAATAGGAATTGCATCACAAGCATTAGGAATTGCAACTGGTGCTTATGAAATTGCACTAAAATATTCTCATGAAAGAAAAGCATTTGGAAAAGAAATTTTTAACCATCAAGCAATTGCATTTAAATTAGCAGATATGTATGTAAAAGTTACTGCTGCAAGATTATTAATAATGAAAGCTGCTTGCGAAAAAGATGAAGGTAAAGACATTGCACATTCTGGTGCTATGGCAAAATTATACGCGTCAGAAATCGCTTTGGAAGTTGCAAATGAAGCTGTTCAAATTCACGGTGGAAATGGTTATGTAGCAGAATATCATGTAGAAAGAATGATGCGCGATTCTAAAATTACTCAAATATATGAAGGAACTTCAGAAATTCAACGTATAGTTATTTCTAGAGGATTGGTTTCTTAATACTAAATTTTACAAATTATAAAACCCTTTCAAATTTATACTTGAAAGGGTTTTTTGTTTTATAAATTTATTTTTAACTAACTTTGAGAATAAATACTTTATTATGAAAAAATTACTTCTTATAATCTTTTTGTTTCCGATTGCTAGTTTTGCACAATCAGAAGATAAATTTACTAAAAAAACAGAACTTGGGTTAGAGTTTCAAAAATATCCTGTTGGATTTATGCCAATGCTAACTGCCAATGTTTTTACAAAAAAAGACTTCGCATTAAGATTTAGAATTGGAGCAAATATTGCAGACAGAAAAGACAATAGTAATTTTAATGATTATGAAGAAGCTTCTGGTTTTGGAGCCAGTTTTGGAGTCGTAAAATATCTGCCAAATGGAAATGGTAATTTTATATTTGGAGCAACTCTAGATACTTGGAACATGTGGACGAATTGGAAAGACAATTTGAATACAGCAATGCCAACTCAAGGAAAAACTTATACTTTAGTAATTCAACCATGGATAAATGCTGGATATTTATATAATTTTTCAGATAAAATTAATGGGGGATTATCTCTTGGCTTTGGAAGAGAAATTAATGTAATAACTAATGGAGAAAGAGTAGGCGAAGGTTTTATGGGAATTGCAACTGTATCTATAAATTATAAATTAAATTAATTATTGAACAAAAGCGACTTTTTGTAAACCAGCTTACTATTTCATTCGTAATTATAAAATAACTTTGTGATTTTAATATAAACTTAATTTATATCAAAATGAAAAAACTAATTTTAATTTTATTTATTGCACTAGTAAGTGCATCAACTTTTGCTCAATCTGCTAAACGATTATCACAATATAATCTAGAAAAAAAAGTAGCCATTCAAGGTTATGATCCGGTTTCTTATTTTACTCAAAAGAAAGCTGTAAAAGGAAAAACCACTTTTTCATATACTTATGAAGGTGTAATTTACAATTTTTCAAGCCAAGCCAACAAAGATTTATTTATAAAAAACCCTGCAAGTTTTGAGCCACAATATGGTGGTTGGTGTGCTTATGCAATGGGTGAAAATGGCGAAAAAGTTCAAATTGACCCACAAACCTTCAAAATCATTGACAATAAACTGTATTTATTTTACAACGCTTTTTTCAATAATACGTTAAAAACATGGAATAAAGATGAAAGCAATTTAAAGAAAAAAGCAAATGTTAATTGGAAGAAAACTATAAATTAATAATTATGAAAAACCCAATATTTATTTGGATTATAAAATTAATAGTAGTTGTAATTTTTTTGCAAACATTGTATTTTAAATTCACAGCATCAGAAGAATCGATATTTATATTTACCACTTTAGGAATTGAACCTTACGGAAGAATTGGCACAGGAATTGTTGAGTTACTAGCATGTGTTTTATTGCTTTTTCCTCGAACAATGTTGGTTGGAGCGCTTCTAGGATTGGGAACAATTACCGGAGCAATAGTATCTCATTTGTTTGTATTAGGAATTTCTGTAAAAAATGATGGCGGACTGCTTTTTATTTTGGCAATAATTACGTTTCTTTGTTGCCTGTTATTAATTTATAGTCAAAGAAGTAAAATTCCGGATTTGTTGAAATTAAAAATATAAACTAAATTCGTACAAGAATAATAATAGTAAACAGTAAACTAATTTATGTTAATTCCTTCTATTCAGAATACTTTAAATGAATTGTCTGACTTGCTAACCCAGTTGTCTAGTGACGATTATACTTGTCCATGTTTTGGGTTAAGTAACGCAACAATTGGTGAGCACACACGTCATATTATAGAAATGTTTCAGTGTCTTGAAAATCAATTTGAAATCGGAGTTATAAATTATGATGATAGAAAAAGAGATTATCTAATTCAAACAGACATTTTATTTGCTAAACAAGCTATTGTTGAAGTAATTGATAAATTAGACAAACCAAATAAAAATTTACACTTACAGCAACTAGTTGACGGTGAAGAATTATTGATAGAAAGTAATTATAATAGAGAGTTGTTGTATAACTTAGAACATTGTATTCATCATCAAGCTTTAATAAAAGTAGCTGTTTTACAAAATGATTCAATTACAATAGATGAAAATTTTGGTGTAGCGCGTTCTACAATTGAATACAAAAAACAATGTGCACAGTAAGTTTTGTTTTTTCTAACGGAAAAGCTATCATAACATCCAATCGCGATGAAAAAATTCTTAGACCAAGTGCTATTGAACCTAAAACATACATTGTAAATAACAAAAAACTTATATTTCCTAAAGACCAAAAAGCTGGTGGAACTTGGTATGCAATTACAGAAAATGCTACAGTTTTAATTTTACTAAATGGTGCTTCAGAAAAACATCAGGTAAAACCCAATTATAGAAAAAGTAGAGGATTAATAGTTTTAGATATTATTAGTTCAAATTCACCAATAGAAGAATGGAAATTAATAGATTTATCTAACATTGAACCATTTACATTAGTGCTATTTCAAGATAATAAATTGCATCAATTGCGTTGGAATGAAACTGAAAAAGAAACAACAAATCTAGATATAAACCATAATCATATTTGGTCATCTTCAACATTATATCCAAAAGAAATACGCGAAAAAAGAGCCAATTGGTTTCATAACTTTTTAGACACAAAACCAGAAATTAGTCAAGCAGAAATGTTTAATTTTCACAGATATACTGAAAATAACAATGAAGAAAATGGTTTAGTCATAAATAGAAATGACATCATGAAAACTTTGAGTATTACCCAAACTGTAATCGAAAAAAACAAAGTCATACTCACACATCACGATTTACAAAAAGAGAAAGATTTTGTAAATACATTCATAACAACTTAAATTTGAAACTTTTTATACATAAGCTTACACATTGGGAATATTGGCCTTTTCAAGTAGTTTATATTCCAATTTATTTTCTTTGGATTTACTATTCTTTGCGCGCCAAATCTGTTTTTTTCTTTAATTCTTGTAATCCTACAATTAAAAATGGAGGATTTATGAATGAATCAAAAAAGGCAATTTATGACATCATTCCAAAACAATATTACCCAAAAACAGAATTAATTAAAGGTCAAGTATCTTTTGAAAAAGCAATTTCAATTCTAGAAAATTCTCAAATTAAATTTCCTTTTATTGCTAAACCAGATATAGGTTTACGAGGTTCAGCGGTGAAAAAAATAAATTCTATAGATGAATTATTGAGTTATCATTCTAAAGCAGATTTTGATTATTTAATTCAAGATTTAATTCCATTTGAAAATGAAGTTGGAATTTTTTATGTACGTTTTCCTAATGATAAACAAGGAAAAATAACAGGAATTGTTGCCAAAGAGTTTCTAATTGTACAAGGAAACGGAAAAGCTACAATTGAAGAATTAATTAAACAAAATCCAAGATTTGAATTTCAATTAAAAACTTTGCAAAAAGAATATGGCAAAAAAATGAAAGACATATTGCCAAAAGGAGAAAAGCTAAATTTAGTTCCTTTTGGAAATCATGCTCGAGGTGCAAAATTTATTGATGCAAGTCATTTAATTTCTAATAAATTAACCAACGTTATTGATGCAATGTGTCAAGAAATTCCAGAATTTTATTTTGGACGATTGGATGTTATGTATCAAACATGGGAAGATTTAGAAAAAGGGAAAAACTTTTCGATTGTAGAGTTAAATGGAGCAGGAAGTGAGCCAACCCATATTTATGATCCCAAACACTCTATCTTTTTTGCATGGAAAGAATTGGCGCGACACATAACCTATATGTATAAAATTAGTGTTGCAAATAATAAACGAGGATTTCCATTTTTGAAAAGAAAAGAAGGAATGATAGAATACCGTTTGCACCTTGAACAAAGTAATAAAATTGTAAACTTTTAATGCAAAAAACAAAAAATTTACTGGTCGGATTTTTAATCAGTTTCATTGGTTCAATTCCATTAGGATATTTGAATGTTGTTGGTTTTGACGTATATAAAAAATTCGGATTAAACGAAACAATTTTCTATTTATTGGGTGTTGTTTTAATTGAGTTTTTTGTAATTTATTTTACATTATTTTTCGCAAATCAATTAATTAGCAATAAAAAATTGATTAAATTTATTGAAGCATTCTCAATACTATTTATGTTTATTCTTGCTTATATTTTTTATTCCAGCGCAAGTTCAGATGATTCCAATCAATCAATTTTAGAAAAATACATTAATTATTCTCCTTTTGTTGTAGGTGTCATTTTAAGTTGCCTAAATTTTATTCAAATACCTTTTTGGCTAAGTTGGAATTTGTACTTGTTAAACGGAAAATATATAGAAGTATCCAGCTATAAAAAATATTTCTATATAATTGGTACAATTATTGGAACTTTTTTCGGAATGTTAACGCTCATTTTATCATTGAATTTTGTTACAAATCAAACTGATTTTTTGGCAAAATATTTAATGAAAGCCATAATTCCAATCGTTTTTATTGGTCTAGGAATTTTTCAAGCTTTTAAGTTTTATAAGAAACATTACAAGTAAAATTCATTTCTATAGTTTTATTATCTTTACGACAATAATATAAAAAATGAAAAATATAATAATCACAGGAACTTCTCGTGGCATTGGGTTTGAACTTGCTTTACAATTTGCAAAAGAAGGTCATAATGTATTAGCAATTTCAAGAAAAATTCATCAAGATTTAATAGGAAATTCAAATATAACTTGTCTTTCGGTTGATTTATCAATAGAAAATGATTTGCTTCATGTTGAAAAGTTCTTATCGTCTTCATGGAAAAAAATTGATGTGATTATTCATAACGCAGGAAGTTTAATTAGCAAACCATTTTCTCAAACTACACAAGAAGATTTTGAAAATGTATATAAAGTTAATGTATTTGGTGTTGCCAATTTAACTCGAGTTTGTTTGCCTTATTTACAAAAAAGAAGTCATGTGGTTTCGATTAGTTCAATGGGAGGAATTCAAGGAAGTATGAAATTTGCTGGTCTTTCTGCTTACAGTTCTAGTAAAGGAGCAGTAATTACTTTGTCTGAATTATTGGCAGAAGAATTCAAAGAACAAGGAATTGCGTTTAACGTTTTGGCATTAGGTTCAGTAAATACCGAAATGTTACAAGAAGCATTTCCAGGATATGAAGCGCCACTTTCAGCAACTGAAATGGCAAATTATATTTATGATTTTGCTTTGAATGGTAATAAAT
>NZ_JAYVFH010000063.1:0-12449 GCF_043773265.1 Flavobacterium sp.
CTCCAAAAATTTATTTTTGGAGCTTTTTTTATTTTCATAATCTTATTTTCACAAATGCATTCCAACTTCCCAATTATTTTTTAAAAATATTTTTTTGTATTTTCTACAGCTTCATTTTCAAGTGTTGTTGCCATAGAAACATTCCAACGATTTAAATATCCAAAAAGTGAAATTACACCAAGGATCTCAATAATTTCTCTGTTATTCCAATATTTATTTAGCTCAATTTTAATTTTTTCATCTACTACTTTTGCAATTATTGAAGCTACTAGAGCAAAATCTAAAGCTGCACGTTCTCCATCTGAAAATGATTCATGTGTTTTATATTCCAATATATTATCTAGTTGTTCTTTTTCTGCACCATAACTTCCTGCAGCGCTAATTGTGTGTGCTTGACAATATCTGCAACCTGCAGCATTGCTTGAAACCCAACCAATCATTCTTTTTAATGCAGATGAAACGCTACCATGATTTTCCATAAAAGCAATGTTTAAGTTGATGAATGCTTAAGAAATTGATGGTATGTGTAGCATAGTTTAAACAGAATTAGGACAAAATCCTATGGTTTCATTAAAAAATGCTGCAAGCTTATTTGTTTCAACATCATGGTTTGCAAAAAGTGGATTTACAAGCGGCATAATTTTTTAAATAAAAAAGCCATAATCTGAATATAGAAAATGACTTTTAAAGTATTGTGGGTTTGTCTAAAACAATCCGTTAATCTCTGCATCAATCCGGTTTATAATCATTCCTAAATCTTCAGGATTATTTACAAAATCAATGTTGTCAACATCAATAATTAATAATTTTCCTTTTGCATAAGTAGAAATCCAAGCTTCATAACGTTCGTTTAATCGGCTTAAATAATCAATAGAAATTGTATTTTCATAATCGCGACCACGTTGATGAATTTGTTTTACAAGATTTGGAATTGAACTTCTAAGATAAATTAATAAATCTGGTGGCTCAACTAAACTTTCCATCAATTCAAAAAGAGAAGAGTAATTTTCAAAATCACGATTGGTCATCAATCCCATAGCATGAAGATTGGGTGCAAAAATATGTGCATCTTCATAAATTGTTCTATCTTGAATAATTTTCTTACCGCTTTCACGAATTTGTAAAACTTGACGAAAACGACTGTTCAAGAAATAAATTTGTAAGTTAAACGACCAACGTTCCATTTGATGGTAAAAATCATCAAGATATGGATTGTCTACAACGTCTTCAAAATGTGGTTCCCACTTAAAGTGTTTGGCTAAAAATCTAGTTAAAGTTGTTTTTCCTGCGCCAATATTTCCTGCTACTGCTATATGCATTATGGTAGTATAATTTTATAATTTGTAATTCCTTTGTCTGTAAAAATAGATAAAATTTGGTCTTTGTAATAAAAATTTTTAAACGATTTCTCAACAATTTCTATTTGATAGGTTCTGCTGGTGTTTTTATCTTTAAAGTAAAGTAAATTATGATCAGAAAAAAGTATTTTATTTTCGTTTAATAGTTGAATGTTATTATAATTAAAATCTAAACTTGCATTTTGAAAAACTCTTCCAAATATGGTGCAAGTATTCCATTTTTGTTGTTTGTCTATCCATTGAAAATAATTAAAATCAGTTTGGTAATAATTAAATCCTTCTTTTATTGGAATACCAAGATTTTTAAATTGATTTGTAATTAAATCATACAATCCAATTTGTTGATTTAAAGAATTAAAAACCCAAAGCTTGTTTTGACCAGAAATACCAATTGCAGATACAATTATTGGAGTTTCTAGATTAGAAAAATCAATTTTTTGTATTTCATTTAATTGATTATCTAGGATAATTACAGAATTAAATTCTTCATAAAAAACAATTATTTTTAGAGGATTTAAAATGTCAACTTTTGTAATTTTTCCTAATGATAAGTTTTGATATTGTAAAGATAATGAATCACTTTTTTTAAATAACACATTTTCATCTGAATAAAAACAATTGTTAAAGCCATCAAAACCAATAAATTTATCTGTTTTTAAAGTAATAAAATCTAATTTAGTTACAGCAATGATTTTAGATTGACTAAAACCAAAATTGAAACTTAAAAAAAACAAAAAGTAAAATAATCGTTTCATAATGATGCTAAATTACATTAAACCTTTTGATTTATCTATAGTCAAATTAATTATTTTAACAAATGTTTGGTAACAAAACACAAATTCAATCGTCATATTTGTTACTTCTTATTCAAAAATATTAAATTATGAAAAAAATAATCTTTTCTATTGTTTTATTACTTGCATTTATTACTTCAAATGCTCAAAAAGATTTTCAAGGAATGGCAGTTTATGAATCTAAAACTAGTACTTCAGATTTCAAAAAACGATTTGAAGGAAACAAAGATATTACTCCAGAGATGCAAAAAAACATGGAAGAACGAATGAAAAAAATGTTTGAAAAAACGTTTATATTAAATTTCGACAAATCGGCTTCAACCTATAAAGAAGAAGAAAAACTAGATGCTCCAGGACAATCTGGTGGCGGTATGAGAATGATGTCGTCTATGATGGGTGGCGGAGGAACTTATTATAAAAACGTAAAAGAAAAAACATTTACAGTTGATAAAGAATTTATGGGAAAAGAGTTTCTTGTAAAAGACAGTTTAAAAACTTATAAATGGAATATGGAAGGCGAAACTAGAGTAATTGGTGGCTATAATTGTTATAAAGCAACTGCAATTATTGAGGCAAGTAAAACCGATTTTAGAAATTTTAGACCTAAAAGAGAAGAAGATAAAAAGCCAGAAGTTAAAACCGAAGATGCCAAAGATAAGAAAACTAGTTTTCTAGATGATATAGATATGCCCAAAGAAATCACTATAACTGCTTGGTATACAATGGATATTCCTGTAAATCAAGGTCCAGAAGGATATTGGGGTTTGCCTGGATTAATTCTTGAAGTAAATGATGGTAAAACTACAATTCTATGTTCTAAAATTGTATTGAATGTAAAAGAAAAAGCAGAAATTAAAGCACCAAATAATGGTAAAGAAATTTCTCAAAAAGATTATGATGAAACCGTGACCAAAAAAATGAAAGAATTGATGGAAATGAATCAAGGTCAAGGCGGAAGAGGTGGAATGCAAATGAGAATGGGAAGATAATTTGTAATTCACAATCATAATTCACAATAAAATACATGAAAACTACAATTTTATACGCATTTTTATTAATATCTACATTTTCATTTGCACAAACAATTCGATTTGAAGGCAACGTTCTAGAATCTGGAAAAACACCTCTAGAAATGGCAAATGTTATGGCAGTAAATGATGTAACCAAAGGTGTCGATGCTTATGCAATTACTAACGATAAAGGAAAATTTGTTTTAAACTTAAAGCAAAATGCAAGCTACAGTATAAAGTTTAGTTATCTTGGAATGAAGAATAAAGAAATTTCGATTGTAACCAAAGCTGAAAACATTACTCAAAATGTTTCATTAGAATCTGGCGGAATAGAATTAGATGGTGTAGAAATTGTTAGAGAAATGCCGGTCTCTATAAAAGGCGATACTATAGTTTATAATGCAGATTCTTTTAAAACTGGAACCGAGAGAAAACTTGAAGATGTACTAAAAAAATTACCAGGAGTTGAAGTAAATGCCGATGGCGAAATCGAAGTCGAAGGAAAAAAAGTTTCTAAACTAATGGTTGAAGGAAAAGATTTTTTTGACGGCGATACCAAATTGGGAGTAAAAAATATTCCTGCAGATGCAATTGATAAAATTCAAGTTCTAAGAAATTATAATGAAAACTCTATACTAAAAGGTGTAGAAAATAATCAAGATAATTTAGCAATGAACATTAAACTCAAAGCAGGAAAGAAAAACTTTTGGTTTGGTGATATGACTGCCGGAATTGGAGTTGGTCATCAAGAAGAGCGTTATCTTATCAATCCAAAATTGTTTTATTACAATCCAAAGTACAGCATAAACCTTATCACAAATTTTAATAATATTGGCGAATTACCACTCACAATTCAAGATTATTTTAAATTTACAGGTGGTTTTAGAAGTATGATGGCCAAAGGTGGTTCTAACTTTAATATTGCGTCAAATGATTTAGGGATTTCTATCTTGAGAAACAATCGTGCTAAAGAAATTGAAACCAATTTTGGAGCAACAAATTTCTCTTTTAATGTAAACAAAGCATGGAGTTTAAGTGGTTTTGGGATTCTTTCATCATCTATAACAGATTTAGAAACTAAATCGCAAACTAATATATTAGAGCCCAATTCATCACAAGTTTTATCAACTGAAAACAGAAATGAAATTGCACACCAAAAAAGTAATTTAGGATTGTTTAAATTGAGTTCAAGTTACAAACCAAGTGCTAGTTTACAGTTTGATTATGACATTCTTAGTAAATTGTCAAAACAAGATGAAAGTAACGATTTGTTGCGAGAATCAATAGTAAGTAATACATCAACAACAGAAACTATATTAGCAAGAAAAAAACAAAATCCTACATCTTTCAATCAAAATTTGAATTTGTATTATACCTATAATGATAAGAATATTTTTGCATTTGAAACACAACATTTATATCAAGATGAAGATCCGTTTTACAATGCCAATTTGCAAACCCAACCTTTTAATTTATTAGGATATACTTCAGGCGAAAATAGAAACGACATCAACCAAAATCGTTTTGTAAAAACCAATAAAATAGATTCTAAATTAGATTATTATTACATGATTACACCCAAAAGTAATTTCAATGTAACTTTAGGAAATACTTTTTCACATCAAAATTTTGACTCTTCTATTTTTCAAGTTCTTGATAATGGTTCAATAAATGATTTATATGATAATGAAAACAAAAACAGAGTAACCTACAATTTTAACGATGTTTTTCTTGGTATGCACTATAAAATTCTATCGGGAAAATTTACCTTTACACCTGGAGTTAGTTTTCATAATTATACTATGTCAAACAATCAATTGGCAACGACTTACAATCAAAAATTCTTCAAAATTCTTCCAGATTTTCTTGCCATTTATCAAATTAAAAAAGCAGAATCATTAACCTATAATTTTGGGTTAACTAACAATTTTACAGATATAAATAAATTAGCAGAAGGATTTGTGTTAAACGGTTACAATAGTTTATCAAGAGGAAATCGAACATTAGAAAATGCCACTTCTCAAACACATTCGTTAACTTATTTTAAATATAATATGTTTAATTTCGAAAACATTTCAGGTAATTTATTCTATTCTCGAAATACAAACGCAGTTAAAACACGTTCATTTTTTAATGGAGTAAACCAAACATCATCACCTTTTAATTCAGATTTTGCCGACGAATCTTTTTCAGGTCGAGCAATGTATGGTCGTTCATTTTATAGATATTATAAAGCATCATTGTCTGCAAGAATAAACTGGTCAAAGTTTAATAATATTCAAAACAATGTTTTTTCAACCAATGAAAGTTTTACACAATCCTATTCAATAAACACATCTACAAATTTTAAAAAATTACCAAACATTGAAATTGGCTATGATTTAACAGTAAACGATTACAACGGAACAAAATTCTATACAGATAAACCATCTATTCAATTAGATTATTACTTTATGGATAGCTTTTCGTTTGTTTCTGAGTATGAATTTTACCATTATTATAACTCTAATAAATCTGTCGAAAACGAATATGATTTTTTATCAGCAAGTTTGATTTATCAAAAAAAGGATAGCAAGTGGGAATATAAAGTAGCAGCAACTAATTTATTAAATACTACGTCATTAAACGACGATAATTTTACACAATTCTCTACAAGAACATCACAATATATAGTACAACCGCGATATGTTATTTTTAGTGTAAAATATAATTTGTAATGTTTATTAATAACAAAAACAAATTACCATCTGCATTCATTTGGACCTTTCACTTGAATTTTTCTAAAAAATAAATATTTGTACCACCATTTACAATTGTTGAATTGAGATTTTCTCAAATCTTTAATTTCTATAATTTTACCTTTATAAATTAATTTACAAGAAACTGCATCTTTATAGTTTTCACACCAATAATGAACCAAATAGTTAAATTCAACAACAGGAATTTTATATCCCACAAAATTCTCTTTTATGTTCGAATTTTTTAAATATAATAGTTCAATATTATCTTCTTCAAAGTCAAAAAGCTTCAGTTTTCTAGTGTCAAATATTAAATGATTACTATTTTCTTTTTCAGTCACAAGATTGCTAAACATTGTTAGATTGCCTGCGTTTCCTAATCCTATATAAGTTTTTAAAGTCCAAAAACTAATAATAAATACTATCAGAATTAAATAACGATTATAACTTTTTTTATAATAGTATATTCTTGTATAATATTTTTTAATAAAAACAAACAATAAAAACCCAAAACCAATAGAATAAATAACACCGTTATAAAAACTAAATTTATACAAATCAATTAGAAATCTTTGCATAAAGTAAGTGCTTAATACAGATGCAATAATAAAAATCAAATAAATTTTAATAGCATTAGTAAGTTTTACAAAGTCATTTTTTTTATTAAAATCTATCAAACTTCCAAAAATTAAAAACAAAGCAATCAAACTAAAATCGGCAAAAACAGAAAACGAAAGATAAAAATGAAAAACCAGTAAAGCTATACCAGAATATTTTCTCGTTTTGTGAAATAGCAATCCAAAAGGAAGAATCATTTCAATAAAAATTGTAAAAAACTGAAAAAAACGCGACCAATTACTAGTTATTACAAAACGTGAATTAATAAAATTCGAAATTGTATAATTGTTTATTTCATTAACACAACTCACACAAGGATTGAAAAAATCAGAATTCAACTTATGAAAACCTGTATAAAAGTAAACGGTAACAATAAAAATCCTAAAGAAATAAGAAATAAAATCAGAATCTAAATTTACTTTCCAATGAATAAATTTCAAAAAAAATAAAATAATTAGAGCAATCGAAAAAACTAGAATTATTGTAGAATGATTGCCAATTCTAGGAAACTTAACAATTAATAAACTTATACTAATAATGCAATTAATTGCAGTTGCCCACCAATATTTTATGTTAATTATCGCGAATAAAACAAATGCAATAATAACCAATATTATTATAGGATTTTTAAATATTAATTTATGAAAATTCATTAAAACCGCACCATTAAATAGTGCTAAAAGCAATAAGTAATTCGTATTAATATTGATTTTTTTTAATATAAAATTCACTTTTTATTGAGTTAGTATATCACAAAGAAACAAAAAAACCGCCTTGTAAATCAATAAGGCGGTTTTTAAAATTTTGAAGCAATTTATTGCTTATAATCCAAAAGCACTTTTTACTTTATCTACAAAGTCTAATTTTTCCCAAGTAAACAATTCTACAGTAACAGTTTTTGGAGCACCATTAGGTAATTGAAATGTCTTTGTTTTCATTTCAGGAGTTCTTCCCATATGACCATAAGCAGCAGTTTCGCTATATATTGGATTTCTTAATTTTAAACGTTGTTCTATAAAATAAGGACGCATATCAAAAATAGCTTCTACTTTTTTACTAATTTCTCCATCAGTTAAATTCACTTTAGAAGTTCCGTAAGTAACCACGTTAATAGAAGTTGGTTTTGCAACTCCAATAGCATACGAAACTTGAACTAAAATTTCATCACAAATTCCAGCAGCAACTAGGTTTTTAGCAATATGACGTGTTGCATAAGCAGCAGAACGGTCAACTTTACTTGGATCTTTGCCCGAAAATGCTCCACCACCATGAGCACCTTTTCCGCCATAAGTATCAACAATAATTTTTCTTCCTGTTAATCCTGTATCTCCGTGTGGTCCACCAATAACAAATTTTCCTGTTGGGTTAATATGATATGTAATTTGATCATTAAATAAATGAGCATATTGTGGGTATTTTGCCTTAATTCTTGGAATTAAAATCCCAACCAAATCGGTTTTTATTTTAGCCAACATTGTTTTTTCTTCATCAAAATCATCGTGTTGAGTAGAAATTACAATAGCATCAATTCGTTGTGGTTTATTATCATCACTATATTCTAAAGTTACTTGACTTTTAGCATCTGGACGCAAGTAAGTAATTTCTTTGTTTTCTCTTCTCAAATTTGCCAATTCTATCAACAAAGCATGAGATAAATCCAATGCCAACGGCATGTAATTTTCAGTTTCATTAGTTGCATATCCAAACATCATTCCTTGATCTCCAGCACCTTGCTCTTCTTTATTTGCTCTTTCTACACCTTGATTAATGTCAGATGATTGCTCATGAATTGCAGACAAAACACCACAAGAATCGGCTTCAAACATATATTCACTTTTCGTGTAGCCAATTTTTCTAATAACTTCTCTAGCAATTTGTTGCACATCAAGATAGGTGTTCGACTTTACCTCACCAGCCAAAATAACTTGACCAGTTGTTACCAAAGTCTCACAAGCAACTTTACTTTCAGCATCAAATGCCAAAAAATTATCAATCAACGCATCACTAATTTGATCTGCAACTTTATCTGGATGTCCTTCACTAACCGACTCCGATGTAAATAAATAAGCCATACTATTATATTTTTTTAATATTAATTTTTAATAAAAAAGATTGATAAAAGTGCTTAAAGAAGTAAAAATTACGGCTTTAGCATTTTTATAATACTGAATTTATTTCAATATCAGAGGTTGCAATCTGAACAAATTTTTCCTCTCAATTTTCGATTGCAAATGTATAAACTCATTTTAAATAAAAAAATATTTTACAACTATTGTTTTATAAATTTCTATGTCATTACTTTGTAACGTTCTTAAACTTATTGATTGTTATCACGAAAGCCGGAGAGATTAGACTCGATGAAAGCTTAGCAACCTATTTTGTTTACAAAAAAAAGGTGCTACATTCTATCTTTATGCTGAACTAGTTTCAGCATCTGTTAAACCAGATTAATAAGGAACAGATAACCCCGAGAATTTCCTCTCACACTTTCTAAATAACAAAAATATAAATTAATTCTGAACTCGTTTCAGAATCTGGAGCGAATGGCTTGCGCATTTTAGTAATCCATATTCCTGCTGTACTTTGCAATCTTTTTCTTTTTAAAGAAAAAAGAAAAAGGATTTCCACTTCCATCAGGACTAAATTGCTTTCCATTTTTGAAAAATCAAGTTTCCATAAGAACCAATTCTTAATAAACTTAATTTTAATGGTTAAAAAAAAATAATAACTTAGTGACTTAGCGCCTTTGTGGCAAAAAAAACATGTCAAAAATAAAACAAGCAATAAAAGAAAGAATCCTAGTTCTAGACGGAGCAATGGGAACAATGTTGCAACGCAACAACTTTTCCGAAGAAGATTTTCGTGGTACACGTTTCAAAGATTTCCCACATCCATTAAAAGGAAACAACGATTTACTTTCCATCACACAACCCGAAGCCGTAAAACAAGTTCATCGATTGTATTTTCAAGCTGGAGCCGATATTGTAGAAACTAACACCTTTTCTGGAACCACAATAGGAATGGCAGATTATCATCTAGAAGATATAGTTTACGAATTAAATTATCAATCTGCCAAAATAGCTCGCCAAGTTGCCGATGAATTCACAGACAAACCACGTTTTGTAGCAGGTTCCATCGGACCAACTAATCGAACTGCAAGTATGAGTCCAGATGTAAACGATCCAGGATTTCGTGCCGTAACTTTCGACGATTTAAGAATTGCCTATAAACAACAAGTTGAAGCATTAATCGATGGCGGAAGCGACGTTTTATTAGTAGAAACTATTTTTGATACTTTAAACGCAAAAGCAGCACTTTTCGCAATAGAAGAAGTAAAAGAAGAACGTAATTTAGACATTCCAGTAATGGTTTCTGGAACAATAACCGATGCTTCAGGACGTACACTTTCTGGGCAAACTGTAGAAGCATTTCTTATTTCAATCCAACATATCGATTTGTTAAGTATTGGTTTCAATTGCGCACTTGGTGCAGATCAGTTAAAACCGTATTTAAAAAGATTGGCGCACAATACACAACTGAATATTTCGGCACATCCAAACGCAGGATTGCCAAATGCATTCGGTCAATACGACCAAACGCCAGAAGAAATGCAAGCCTTAATTAAAGAATATTTACAAGATAACTTAATCAATATAATTGGTGGTTGTTGCGGAACTACACCAGAACACATAAAAGCAATCGCAGACGTAGCAGCACAATTTAAGCCAAGAAAATTAGAATTAGTATAAATTCCAAACCTCAAAGGTTTTTTTAAACCTTTGAGGTTTAACAAAAAACCTTAAAAACCTTAACTTTCTTAATGGTTTAAAAAATAAACTTTGTGACTTCGCGCCTTAGTGGCAAAATAAAAATAAAATGTCAAGAACAAACAAAATAAATTTGCAATTATCAGGTCTAGAACCTCTTTTCGTTAACGAAGAATCGATATTCGTAAACGTTGGTGAACGAACAAACGTAACTGGTTCACGTAAATTCCTCCGATTAATAAAAGACGAAAACTACAACGAAGCACTTTCAGTAGCAAGAGAACAAGTTGAAGGTGGAGCACAAATTATTGATGTAAATATGGACGAAGGAATGTTAGATGGCGTTTATGCAATGACCAAATTCCTAAATCTAATTGCTGCCGAACCAGATATAGCAAGAGTTCCAGTAATGATAGATTCTTCCAAATGGGAAATCATCGAAGCCGGATTAAAAGTCGTTCAAGGAAAATCAGTTGTAAATTCCATTTCGCTAAAAGAAGGCGAAGCAACTTTTATTCATCACGCCAAGTTAATAAAACGATATGGTGCAGCAGTAATTGTAATGGCTTTCGACGAAAATGGTCAAGCTGATAATTATGAAAGACGAATAGAAATATGCAAAAGAAGTTATGATATTTTAGTAAATGTTGTAAAATTTCCTGCACAAGATATCATTTTTGATCCTAATATTTTTCCAGTTGCGACTGGAATGGATGAACACAAATTAAACGCATTAGATTTTTTCAGAGCCACAAAATGGATTCGTGAAAATCTTCCATTTGCCAACATTTCTGGTGGTGTAAGTAACGTTTCGTTTTCATTTCGCGGCAATGATACTGTTCGTGAAGCAATGCATTCGGCATTTTTGTATCACGCTATTCAAAACGGTATGACAATGGGAATCGTAAATCCGGAAATGTTAGAAATTTATGACGAAATTGACAAAACATTATTAGAACACGTTGAAGATGTTCTTTTAAATAGGAGAGAAGACGCAACTGAACGATTGTTGGATTTAGCCGAAACCTTTAAAGGTGATTATAAAGTAAACGAAAAAGCGATTGCCGAATGGCGAAATGAAGATGTTCAGTCAAGATTAACACACTCATTAGTAAAAGGAATAGACGAATTTATAGAAATTGATGTTGAAGAAGCGAGAGCAAATTCGGCGAAAGCCATAGAAGTTATCGAAATAAATTTAATGGCAGGAATGAATGTTGTCGGCGATTTATTTGGTTCAGGAAAAATGTTTTTACCACAAGTTGTGAAATCAGCTCGAGTAATGAAAAAAGCGGTTGCCTATTTACTTCCATTTATTGAAGCCGAAAAATCAGGAAAATCATCCTCTGCTGGAAAAGTGTTGATGGCAACTGTAAAAGGCGATGTACACGATATTGGAAAAAATATCGTTGCCGTAGTTTTAGGTTGTAATAATTTCGAAATTATCGATTTAGGAGTTATGGTTCCGCCAGAAAAAATTATACAAGCTGCAATTGAACATAATGTTGATATTATTGGATTGAGCGGATTAATTACTCCTTCACTTGACGAAATGGTTTATTTAGCCAAAGAATTAGATAAATTAAACATCAAAATTCCTATTATGATTGGTGGCGCAACAACTTCTCGAGCGCATACAGCAGTAAAAATTGCACCCGAATATAAGCAAACAGTTGTTCACGTAAACGATGCTTCTAGAGCAGTTACAGTAGCGAGTAATCTTTTACAAAACGAAACTAAAGAAGGTTACGTAAAAGCAATTCGCGAAGAATATGACAAATTACGTGATGGATATTTGAATAGAAGTCGTGATAAAAATTTCCATTCTATAGAAGATGCCCGAAAAAATAAATTGAAATTGGATTGGGAAAATTTCACACCAATAAAACCAAATTTCATCGGAACAAAAACCATAGAAGTTGAGTTGTCAGAATTAGTTGATTTTATAGATTGGACGCCATTTTTTAATTCGTGGGAATTATTTGGAAAATATCCTGCAATTCTAACCGATGAAATTGTTGGCGAACAAGCATCATCATTATTTGAAGATGCTCAAAAAATGTTGCAAAAAATAGTTTCAGAAAAATGGCTTGATGCCAAAGGAATTATAGGAGTTTTTCCAGCAAATACAGTCAATGATGATGATATTCAAGTTTATGATGAA
>NZ_JAYVFH010000064.1:0-15569 GCF_043773265.1 Flavobacterium sp.
GGTTCTCTATCGAAAGTTGATGCAATTACTTCGCCTCGAACACTTCGTTGCATGTCGGTAACTTCTTCTGGTCGTTCATCTATTAATAAAACTATTAAATAAACCTCAGGATGATTGGCTGCAATGGCATTGGCAATGTCTTTTAACAACATTGTTTTACCTGTTTTTGGTTGTGCAACTATCATTCCGCGTTGACCTTTTCCTATTGGTGAAAATAAATCTATAATTCTTGTAGAAACACTTGCTTGTTTATCGGCAATATTGAATTTTTCTTGAGGAAATATTGGTGTTAAATGTTCAAATGAAACCCTATCGCGAACAACTTGAGGATCATGACCGTTTATTTTTAAAACTCTAACCAACGGAAAGAATTTTTCGCCTTCTTTTGGAGGACGAACTACACCTTTTACGGTATCTCCAGTTTTTAATCCGAATAGTCTGATTTGTGAAGTTGATAAATAAATATCATCTGGTGATGCAAGGTAATTGTAATCTGATGAACGCAAAAAACCATAACCATCTGGCATCATTTCTAAAACTCCTTCGCTTTCTATAATTCCGTCAAATTCATAATCGGCATCTCGAAAGTTTGGATTTTTTTTGTTCTTGAAATTTGGATTTTGGTTTGGATTTTGAATCGGATTTCCGTTACCATTTCCGTTTTGGTTTGGATTTTGGTTAGGGTTTTTATTTTTTTGATTCGGATTCTGATTTGGATTCTGTGGTTTCACAGAACTTTCTTCTTCTGTTTCAATTGAAGATTCTATTGTAGTTGATTCTTCATTCGAATTTTCATTAGAAGCAATTTCATCAGTAACAATTTTAGTTTGCTTGATGAATTTTGTCTTTTTTAGAAATTTTTCAGCTTTTATTGGCATTTCTTCTACAGTAGCAATTGTTTTCACTTCTAAATCATCAGAAAATAAATCTTGTGGATTTTTTTCAATATTTATAGAAGTGTCAGAAGCAATTCGAGCTCTTTTAATTTTTTCTTCTTTTGGAGCTACCATTTTTTCAGTAGAACTTTCATTCATTGAAGCAGCTTGATGAGATAAAATTTGCTCAATAAGAGCTTCTTTTTTTACACCATTAAATTTTATTGTTTTAGCCAATTTGGCAATTTCTTGAAGTTCGGGTAACTTCATTCCTTTTAATGCAGAACTATCAAACATAAATGTTTATATATATTTATTATAAATTGTGAGTATCAATACAAATTGTGTGGTGATTTTTCTATCTGAAACATCCGTGTTTTTGAAGTACTTACGGATTTGTTATGCAATAATACGAATAAATTTTTATCAGGCAATAGTTTTTTTAAAAAAGATACTATATTTTTGCGTTATAAATAACTAATAATGTTACAACGAATTCAAACCATCTATTTGGCAATAGCTTTTATCATTTCGGGAATTCTTCCTTTTGTTTTTCCGTTATGGAAAATCGAGGGTAAGGATTTTTTCTTTATGGAAAATATTGCTTATTCATCTTTATTTGGTTTGAGTACAACATTATCATTATTGAGTATAATATCTTTTAAAAAAAGACAACAACAATTTGTTTTTAACAGATTGAATATGATATTAAATTTAATTTTATTAGCATTATTTGTTTATCGTTCACTAAATGTATCTGGAGAAACAGCGTTAGTTTCTGAGAAAGGTATTGGGATGTTTCTTCCTATCATTTCTATCGTTATGCTAGTTTTGGCCAACAAAGCTATCAAGAAGGATGAAGATCTTGTAAAATCTGTGGACCGATTGAGATAATCCTATAAACTTAGTTTATTAGTGCGAAGAAAATCCTGAACGAAAGTTTGGGATTTTTTTATTTAATCTAAACTTTTTTCAAATTCTTTTTATAAGCCAATCCAGCTTTACATTCCAAGTTTTTTATAAAAATAATACGTTTTCTACAATTTTTAAAAGAGCTTCCGTTGGTCGCTTTTTAAAAATAAGAAAAACTAAATTATTTTTATAAAAAAGCTTTCCATTGCAATCTGGGCTAGTTCATATGACATTCATAAATCTATTTAAAATCTATTTAAACTGAATACTAAAAACTGAACACTGAATTACTTCTTCCCTATTTCAACAATCTCCAAATTTTGAATTTTATCACCATCAATTTCAAATCGAAGCATAGTTCTCATTTGGTGAAAACCATAAATTCCGCATGCTCCAGGATTCATGTGAAGTAAATTCAAACTCTTATCAAATTGTACTTTTAATATATGTGAATGTCCACAAATAAAAAGTTTTGGAGGATTTAATTTAATTTCCTCACGAATTGCTTGATTGTATTTTCCTGGATAACCACCAATATGAGTAATCCAAACATCAACACCTTCACACATAAATCTATTGTTCAACGGAAATTCCATTCGGGCTTTGTCATCGTCAATATTTCCGTAAACAGCGCGAAGTGGTTTTAATTTTTTTATAGTATCGGTTACAGCCAAATCACCAATATCGCCGGCATGCCAAATTTCGTCGGCTTGGTTTACATATTTTAAAATAGTATCGTCAATATGACTATGAGTATCGGAAAGTAGTAGTATTTTTTTCATTTATGCTGAACTTGTTTCAGTAATTATTTGCCACAAAGGCGCTAAGTCACAAAGTTTTTTTTGACACGAATTGCACGAATTTGCACGAATTCACTGTCCATATAATTTCAAGAATTCTTAAACTTCGTTACATCTGTTGTCGAGAAATCACTAGCTAGCAAAGTTAATTATTTAGCAAAACTTTAGACAATATATCAATTAAAATCTTTGTAAATTTGCATTGCTTAATAAAACTCGAAACCCGCAACTTTAAAACTCGCAACCCATAATTTGAGATATTTTCTAGAATTTGCATACAAAGGAACCAATTATCACGGATGGCAATATCAGCCAAACGCAATTTCTGTGCAAGAAACTTTGAATAAAGCAATATCTATTATTTTAAAAAAAGAAATAGATTTGGTTGGAGCAGGAAGAACTGATACTGGAGTTCATGCAAAACAAATGTTTGCTCATTTTGATTATGATTTAGAAATTGAAATTCCATATTTAATTCATAAACTCAATTCGTTTTTACCAAAAGACATAGCTATCTTGAACATTCATCATGTTAATGACGATGCTCATGCAAGATTTGATGCAACAAAACGAACTTATCAATATCATATTCATACACTAAAAGATGCTTTTGAAAGTGATGATTCATGGTATTGCCTAAACAATTTGAATGTCAGATTAATGAATGAAGCATGCAAAATACTTTATAATTATACTGATTTTGAATGTTTTTCTAAAGTTCATACTGATGTAAATACTTTTAATTGCAAGATTCATGAAGCCAATTGGAAACAAATTGATGATAAATTAATTTTCACAATTTCTGCCGATAGATTTTTAAGAAACATGGTGAGAGCAATTGTTGGAACTATGATAAATATAGGATTAGAAAAAGTATCTTTGCTTGACTTAAATAAAATTATTGAAAGCAAGGATAGAAATAAAGCAGGATTTTCGGTTCCAGCACATGGACTTTACTTAACTAAAGTTGAATATAATTATATAAACAAATAGAATAAAAGATTACAGTAATCTACAAAAGATTGCTTCGTACCTCGCAATGACATGAAAGCAAAAGCATTCGACATAACATTATTTAAACGAATTTTAAAATACACAAAACCTTATAAACTATTGTTTTATGGTGTTATTTCTGCTGCAATTTTGTTGTCTTTTTTCGCAGCTCTTCGTCCATTATTATTACAAATTATTGTTGATACTTATATAAAACCTGGTAGTAAAACAGGATTATTAAATTATATTTTAATAATGGCAGCGGCTTTACTTTTAGAAGGAATATCGCAATTTTACTTTGTTTTTTGGGCCAATGGATTAGGACAAGAAATTATTAAAGATATTAGAACTAAACTTTTTAAGCACATGTTAAGTTTTAGAATGAAATACTTTGACAATGCTCCTGTTGGTCAATTAGTTACTCGTTCAGTTTCTGATATTGAACAGATAGCAAGAATTTTTAGTCAAGGATTATTCATGATAATTAGTGATTTATTAAAAATGGTTGTTTGCTTAATCATCATGCTCATAATGAATTGGCATCTTACCATTATAGTTCTTCTAGCAATGCCATTATTGGTCTATATTACAAGGATTTTTCAACGAAAAATGCAAGTTGCCTTTGAAGAGGTTAGAAATCAAGTTGCAAATCTCAATACGTTTGTGCAAGAAAGAGTTACCGGAATGAAAATTGTGCAACTCTTTAACCGTGAAAAAATTGAGCACCAAAAATTTAAAGAAATCAATCAAAAACACAATGTTGCTTGGATAAAAACCATTCTTTACAACTCAATATTTTTTCCAATTGCTGATATAATTTCATCTATAACATTAGGAATAATAGTGTTTTATGGTTGTTCTCAAATTTTAGATGGAAACACATTTACATCTTTAGGACAAATGACTGCTTATACAATGTTTATAGGAATGTTATTCAATCCATTACGTCAAATTGCAGATAAATTCAACGAAATGCAAATGGGAATGATTGCGGCAAATAGAGTTTTTGATATCATTGACACTCAAGTTGATGTTCAAGAAAACGGAACTATTTTAGCAAATCATTTCAAAGGAAATATAAAATTTGATGAAGTACGTTTTAGTTATATAAAAGATGAAGAGGTTTTAAAAGGAATTACACTTGAAGTAAAATCTGGAGAAACCATTGCTATTGTTGGTTCAACTGGTGCTGGGAAATCTACGATAATAAATTTATTAAATCGTTTTTACGAAATTGATTCAGGTACAATTTATATAGATAATCAAAATATTAATGAATTTACTTTAGTAAGTTTAAGAGCTCAAATTGCAGTTGTTTTACAAGATGTTTTCTTATTTGCTGACACAATTTATAATAATATTACATTAAATAATGAAGCTATTTCTCGTGAGAAAGTAATTACAGCAGCCAAGAAAATTGGTGTTCACAATTTTATAATGAGTTTACCTAACGGATATGATTATAATGTAAAAGAACGTGGCGTAATGTTATCATCTGGTCAACGACAATTAATTGCTTTTTTGAGAGCTTATGTTAGTAATCCTAGTATATTAATTCTTGACGAAGCTACATCATCAATTGACACTTATTCAGAAGAATTAATTCAATCTGCAACTGAAACTATAACTAAAAATAGAACTTCGATTGTAATCGCACATCGATTGGCAACTATTGTTAATGCAGATAAAATTATTGTTATGGATAAAGGTCAAATAGTAGAATCTGGAACACATAATGAATTAGTAAATAAAATTGATGGATATTATAAAAATTTATATGATTCACAATTTTCTGTAGAATTAGAAAGTTAAAAAACTATCTAATTGAAATAATAACTTATAATTGAAGACTTTTAATCTGAAAATTGAAAAATAAAATATATCCACAAATTCAAAGATTATTAAAAATTAAATTTAAAATCTGTGAATTTGATGCTATATTTTTTTCATACAATTAGTTAAATATGTTCAAAGTTCAAAGTTTTAACTATGTTTGTAACCAATAATAACGAATAATTATGGCATTTACAATTGCAATTTCAGACGAAAGAGTTTCTTTAAAAAACAACATTTGGTTAAAGATATTTATAGGTTTTTTTTCAATAAATTGGTTAAATTCTTATGTTGGAAATACAGATACTGCCAATTGGATTTTAGAAAACACTTTGGTTTTTGTTTTTTTAGGATTTTTAATTTTTACTTATAAGAAATTTATTTTCAGCGATTTAAGCTATTTACTGATTTGCGTTTATTTATGTTTACATGTTTATGGTTCAAAATATACATATGCCGAAAATCCTTTTGGATATTGGCTAAAAGATTATTTAGACTTATCTCGAAATCATTATGATAGAATTGTTCATTTTAGTTTCGGATTTTTATTAGCATATCCAATGCGCGAAATGTTTTTGAAATGGCTAAAATTTCCAAATTGGGTAGCTTGGACATTACCAATCGAAATCACACTTTCTATTAGCGGATTCTACGAATTAATTGAATGGCTAGTTGCCGATGTTTTTTTTAAAGCTCAAGGCGATGCATATCTTGGTACTCAAGGTGATATTTGGGATGCACAAAAAGACATTTTTTTGGCATTTATAGGATCAATTATAGCTACAACACTAGTTTCGATTATAAAAAAAATAATTGCTAAAAAATGATTTTATGGATTACAAAAAAATAAAATCCAAAGTAGCATTATTTCATAATCAAGGCAAAACTAAAGATGCTGCCAATTGGATATTAAAAAAATATAATTTAGAAGACCATAATCTAAAAGGATTTGAATTTAGAGAAAAAGCAGAGCCAAGCATGATTGTTATGACAACCGAAGGTGATTTTGGTCAACAACAAATCATTAGAATCCCAGAAAACACATTTGAATTTCCGCTACCTTTAATGATAAGTTTGATCAGTCATGAAATGGTTCACATTCGTCAAAAAACCAGACAACCATATGTTTTAGACAAAAACGAACGTGAATGGCAAGCATATTATGAAATGTTGTTTAATAAAATCTTCCCTCAATTGCCATCGCTTACAAATTTTCATAAAAAAGCATTTGCAAACAAAGCTTTTGATTATTATAATAGAATGGGTGAAGGATCAGAATTACAATTAAAATATGCTGAACAAAAAAAAGAAGTTGAAAATTTGATAGTATCTATTTCTTAAACTAAAGAGATAAACTTATATACTCATAAACTTTTTTTTAAAATATTTTCATATAGAGTAACTTCACTCATAGCAAAGTCAAGGAATGATTTAGAAGCCCTTAAATTAACTGAATATTATAAAAACGTATGATTTCAATTCTTATACAAATTAATTGATTTTTTTGTACATTTAATGTGTTAATTATATTTCAACTCATCTATATTAAAATAAATATGTATTTTAATGTTAAATTACTTTTTATACTTCTTTTTATTTGGAGTACAACAGTTTTATCACAAAAACAAGACTCTATAGCCAATTCTATTCAGTATATTACAATTAACAATAATTTGACCTACGGTTATACTAAACCTAAATTTAGAGATATTTATAGACATATTCCAAAAAATTTAATTGATTTTGGAAAATTCACAATTCAAAAAGAAAATTTAAAATGGGATGCATTGATACTTGGATCTACACTTGCTATTATTCCTTATGATCAAAAAATACTAAATGATGCTAATCAATTTGGAGAAAAACTTGGTGGTTGGGACAAAGATTCTCAATACATTAAAGTTGGAGGTTTTTTAAGAATAATTCCTAAAAACATTCCATCAGCAGTATATTATATTGGAAATGGTGGAACAACATTGCTGCTCAGCGGATTATTTTATGGAATAGGAAAAATTGGTAAAGATGATTATCGTGCTTTAACAACCTCAAATGAATTAGTTGAAGTCTTACTATCTGTAGGTATTGCAACTCAAACTATTAAAAGAATTTCTGGCAGGCAAAGTCCGAGTGTTTCAACAAAAGATGGAGGCAACTGGACACCATTTCCAAGTATTAATGCTTTTCAAAATAAAACGCCAAATTATGATGCAATGCCATCTGGTCATTTAGCAACATATACAGCAACAATAATTGTAATTGCAACAAATTATCCTGAATTAAAATGGATAAAACCTGTTGGTTATACATTAGGTGGAATTATAGCTTTTAATATGGTTAGCACAAAAGTACATTGGACTTCTGATTATCCAATTGCAATTTTAATAGGTTATGTCATGGGCAAAAACATTGCTAATAAAAGAATAATAAAACAAGAAAAAAATAATGAGATTGAAGTAAAAAAATCAAGTATTACAACTAATTTTACATTTAATAGATATAATAATATGAATATTGCTGGTCTTACAATTACCTTTTAATAAAAAATCATTAAATTCGCAATCTCAATTAATATAAAATTAATAACAAAAAATGAAATACGATATCATTGTTTTAGGATCTGGTCCTGGTGGATATGTAACCGCAATTCGTGCCTCGCAATTAGGATTTAAAGTAGCTGTTATAGAGAAAGAAAGTCTTGGTGGCGTTTGTTTAAATTGGGGTTGTATTCCAACAAAAGCATTGTTGAAATCGGCACAAGTATTTGATTATTTAAAACACGCTTCCGATTATGGATTGTCTGTAACAGCATTTGATAAAGATTTTAATGCCGTAGTAAATCGTTCAAGAAATGTTGCAAGCGATATGAGTAAAGGAGTTCAATTTTTAATGAAAAAAAATAAAATTGACGTAATTGATGGTTTTGGAAAATTAAAACCAGGAAAGAAAGTTGACGTTACCGATAAAGATAAAAAAGTTACAGAATATTCTGCAGATCATATTATTATAGCAACAGGTGCACGTTCTCGTGAATTGCCAAATCTTCCTCAAGATGGAATAAAAGTTATTGGTTACAGACAAGCAATGACGTTGCCAAAACAACCAAAATCTATGATTATTGTTGGTTCTGGTGCTATTGGAGTTGAATTTGCACATTTTTATAATGCAATGGGAACTGAGGTAACTATTGTTGAATTTATGCCAAATATTGTTCCTGTTGAAGACGAAGATATTTCTAAACAAATGGAACGTTCTATGAAAAAAGCTGGTGTTAAAATTATGACATCATCATCTGTAGAAAAAATTGATACTTCCGGAAATGGAGTAAAAGCAACAGTAAAAACTGCAAAAGGAGAAGAAACTCTTGAAGCAGAAATTTTACTTTCGGCAGTAGGAATTAAAACAAATATCGAAAATATAGGATTAGAAGAAGTAGGAATTGCAGTTGATAAAGATAAAATTCTTGTAAATGCATTTTCTCAAACTAACATTCCAGGTTATTATGCCATTGGCGATGTAACTCCAGGTCAAGCATTAGCACACGTTGCCTCTGCAGAAGGAATTAATTGTGTAGAAAAAATTGCTGGTTTGCACGTAGACCCAATAGATTATGGAAACGTTCCGGGTTGTACTTATGCAACTCCAGAAATTGCATCTGTTGGTTTAACCGAAAAACAAGCCAAAGAAAAAGGTTACGAATTAAAAATTGGTAAATTCCCATTCTCAGCATCAGGAAAAGCTAAAGCTGCCGGTACACCAGATGGATTTGTAAAAGTAATATTTGATGCAAAATATGGCGAATGGTTAGGTTGTCACATGATTGGTGCTGGTGTAACCGATATGATTGCAGAAGCTGTTGTTGCTCGTAAATTAGAAACTACAGGTCATGAAATTTTAAAGTCAATTCATCCACACCCAACTATGAGTGAAGCAGTTATGGAAGCAGTAGCTGATGCTTATGGCGAAGTGATTCATTTGTAAATACTTGGTTTAAAGTACAAATATTAAATACTATATCCGTTTTGTGAAAGCAAGACGGATTATTTTTTATAAAATACTTAACATGATTTCAACCAACTATAGTCATTCCTTTTTAGTATTTTTGCAGTTCAAATTTCAATTAAATGAAACAAATTATTAAATTTTCGATTCTTTTTTCTTTAGTAACTTTATTTTCTTTTGCTCAAGAAAGCAACCTAAAAAACATTAAAAAACTAACATTTGGTGGCGATAACGCCGAAGCATATTTTAGTCCAGATAGTAAACATTTAACATTGCAAGTTTCTAATCCTGCAGCAGGAATTCCATGTGACCAGATTTTTATGTTGGATTTACAAGAAAAAGAAATCTCTTCTAAAAGTTTGAAATTAATTTCGAATACCAAAGGAAGAACAACTTGTTCCTATTATATGCCTGACGGAAAACATATTTTATATGCTTCAACTCACGAAGGAAACATTGCTTGTCCTGCACCACCAAAACCAAGAGAAGGCAAATATCTTTGGGCAATTTATCCAGAATTCGATATTTATGTTTCAGATTTGCAAGGAAACATTATAAAAAAACTAACCAATTCTCCAGGTTATGATGCCGAAGCTGTGGTTTCTCCAGACGGAAAAAAAATATCATTTACAAGTATAAGAAGTGGCGATTTAGAACTTTACACAATGGATATTGATGGAAGTAATGTTAAACAAATTACAAATGGTTTAGGTTATGATGGCGGAAGTTTCTTTTCGCATGATAGTAAAAAATTAGTTTTTCGTTCATCAAGACCAAAAACAGATGAAGATATTGCTGAATATAAAGAATTATTAGCAGACAATGTGGTTGCTCCAACAAATATGGAAATTTACACTTGTAACGTTGATGGTTCAGATTTAAAACAAGTTACCCATTTAGGAAAAGCAAATTGGGCACCATATTTTCTTCCAAATGATAAAAAAATTATTTTTGCATCTAATCATCATTCTACTAGAGGATATGATTTTCAGTTGTATACAATCGATTTAAATGGAGAAAATTTAAAACAAATAACCTATCAAAGTGAGTTTAATGCTTTTCCAATGTTTTCTCCAGACGGAAAAAAATTAGTATTTTCAAGTAATCGTCAGCAAGAACAAAAGAGAGAAACTAACGTTTTTATTGCCGACTGGGTTGAAACCGATGAAGTTGAAAATGCAAACACTACAAATCTTAAAAAACACATTACCTATTTATCATCTGATGATTTAAAAGGAAGATTAACTGGTTCTATTGAAGAAAAAACAGCATCTGAGTATTTGGCTAAGCAATTAAAAAGTTATAATTTAAAACCTTATGATAACAAAAATTATTTTCAAAATTTTACTTATAAATTAAGTTTAAATCCACACGATTCTCTAGAAGTAAAAGAAAGCAATGGAAGAAATGTAATTGCTTTTTTAGATAATAAAGCTTCTAAAACAATAATTATTGGTGCTCATTATGATCATTTGGGCTTGAACGAACATAACAATTCTACCAAAACTAACTCTAAAGGTGAAATTCATAATGGTGCAGACGACAATGCTTCTGGAGTATCTGGAGTTTTAGAACTAGCAAGAATTTATTCTCAAAATAAAACTAAAGAAAATGCAAATTACATATTTGCACTTTTTTCAGGTGAGGAAGATGGTTTAATTGGTTCTAAAAAAATGGCAGAAACACTTAAAAAATTATATCCAAATGTTGTTGCAATGATAAACATGGATATGATTGGAAGATTGGATGCAAAAAAAGAAATGACCGTTGGTGGAGTTGGAACATCACCTGAATTTAGTAAAATGGTCGAAAAAAATAAACCTGCTGGTTTCAATATTACATTAGACGAAAGCGGAATTGGTCCATCAGATCATACTTCTTTTTACCTAAAAAACATTCCTGTTTTGTTCTTTTTTACAGGAACACATTCAGATTATCATAAACCAAGTGATGATGAAGATAAAATAAATTATTATGGTGTTTCTAACATTGTAAATTATGTTTTTAGAATGGCTAATGACATTAGTAATCAAGAGAATACATTATTTACAAAAACAAAAAACAGTACTGCAAAATCAAGACCAAAATACAAAGTAACATTAGGATTGATGCCAGATTATACTGATCATGGTGATGGTTTGCATGTTGATGGAGTTACAGACGATAGACCAGCACAAGTTGCCGGAATCAAAGAAGGTGACATAATTACAAAAATTGGAACTTGCGATATTAAAGAAGTTTATACCTACATGGAATGTTTGGCTAAACATAATGTTGGCGATGTTACAGAGGTGACGTTTATAAGAAATGGCGAAACTAAAAAGGTGACAGTCACTTTTAACTAATAAATTAAAATCCATTTTAAAAATTTAAAATGGATTTTTTTTTATAAACCTTTTAAACCATCAATTAAAGCATCAATATCTTCTTTGGTATTATAATGGCTAAAAGAAATTCGCAAACTTGGTTTTTTTAAATCATCTGCATTTAGCATTTCAGCCAAAACATGAGATGGTTTTATGCTTCCGCTTTGGCAAGCACTTCCTCTAGAAACTGCAATTCCTTTAATATCTAGATTGAATAAAATCATTGCAGTTTTCTCTTCTGAGAATGGTAATAAAACATTTAGAATATTATAAAATGTATCAGTTCCGTTAATTTTAATTTCTGGAAAGTTAGATTGCAATTTTGTGATGCAATAACTTTTTAAATTTGTAATATAAATTCGTTCTTCATTTAAATTTTTATAGGCCAATTCTATAGCTTTAGCCATTCCAACTATTTGATGAACAGCTTCTGTGCCAGCTCTAAGTCCTTTTTCTTGTTCGCCACCATACAGCATTGGTTGCATTACAATTCCTTTTTTTATGTAAGCAAAACCAATTCCTTTTGGTCCATGAAATTTATGTGCACTTGCAACTATAAAATCAACTTGAATTTCATTTAAATTAAATTCTGTTTTACCAATAGATTGCACAGTATCACAATGAAAAAGAGCTTTATGTTGTTCACAAATTCTACCAACTTTATCACAATCTAAAACTGAACCTGTTTCATTATTTACATGCATTAAAGTCACAATAGTTTTAGTATTAATAGAAAGTAAATTAACCAACTGTGTCAAATCAATTTCGCCAGATGCTAGAACATTTACATAAGAAACTTCAATTTCAAATTCTTTTTGTAAATTCTGAACTGTGTATAAAGTTGCATGATGCTCAACCTTGCTTGTAATAATACGTTTTACACCCAATTTACACACCGCATTTCTCAATATCCAATTAGTTGCTTCAGTAGCATTAGCAGTAAAAACAATTTCTTGAGAAGAGCATGCTAGACATTTTGCAATAGTTTTTCTAGAAGTTTCAAGTGCAGTTTTAGCACTTCTACCATAACTGTGAGTTGACGAAGGATTTCCGTAGTCTGATTGTAAAACGAGCATCATTTCATCAATAACTTCTTTTCGTAATGGTGTTGTAGCTGCGTTATCTAGATAAACTTTTTTCATTGTGCAAATATAAAACTCTTCGTTAATTAAATGATAAATAGAATGATTAATGCATAAAATTTCTATTTTTGCTATAAATAATTAAAAAATGAAAAAAATAATAGGATTATTTGCTTTAATGCTAATTTTAAATGGTTGTGACGATGGTAATTTAACTATTGAAACAATCAATTTTGAAGATGTAACTGCTGTTAAATGCACCAATAGTGATGTTGTTTATAAAATTAAAGATAACGAAGCAATGATACTAGAAATTCCTGCCAGTTCATTTATTAATGAACCAACAGCAGTAGGAGTTACAAGAGATGTTATTATAAACGCAACCAATAAAGTTACTTATCGTTCTTATGCAGGAACTATTGCAACAGCTAATATTTGTGCATTAGTTCAGCCAAGTACACCAGATATAATGGAAGAATGGACAGCGGTTTCTGGAACAATTGAAATTACTACAACAGCCAATGTGGTTCCAAATACATCGTCAACTGCTGGAAATGCTACAAAAATTACAGGTTACACTCATTATATTGAATTTAAAGGTATTACTTTTGATAAACCAGGAGTTGATCAATTATATGAAACTTATGTTTTTGGAAATTATGTAAAAAACATAACACCATTACCATTTGCATTTGATGAAGATGCTGACAAATGTATTTCTAGCAACATTGTTTACAATTTTAGTGGAAGCGAATCATTAGTTTTAGATATTCCTCCATCATTTTTTCCAACAGCAAGCGGTACTCAAACTGGACTAATTAGCGCAACTAATAAAGTTACTTATAAGTTTTATGAATCTGGACTAAATTCAAGTTATTTCTGTGCTTCTCCAACTCCAACAACTCCAATTTTAAAAGAACAATGGAATGCTAATGATGGAGTAACTGGAGTAAGTGGAATTATTGAAGTTACAACTACAACATTTGGAACTGGTTTTCAACACACAATAAGACTAAAAAAAGTAACTTTCAAAAAAGGTTTAAGTGAATTTTATCTTGGTGATGATTATTTATATGGAAGTTTTATTAACTAAATTATTCTAAAATAAATAAAAAATCCTGTTACACAAATTTGTATAACAGGATTTTTTTTGATCAAATAATAAATTATTTAGATGTATTTTGTTTAATATAAACTTCGGTTGCACCCAAACCATATTTTTGATAATTGGCATCTTGAAAAGAAATTTGCTCATAACGTTTAAGCATAAAATCGAGTTCGGCTTTTAGAATTCCTTCGCCAACACCATGAATGAAAACTATCTTTGGAATACGGTTTTTAATGGCAAATTCAACATGTCTTTTTGCAGTTTCTGCTTGCAAATTTAGAATATCATAATTGCTTAAACCATTTTTGTTTTTAACCAATTTCTCAATATGTAAATCAAATTCTGGAATACCTCTTTCTACTTTTTCTAGCTTTTTATGAAGCTCAATTTGCTTTCTAGAGAGTTGTATGTCTAATTTTATTTTGTCTAAATTACTACTTGAGTTAAAATAGTCTAAATTACTGGTTTTGTTTATTTTAATTAACTCTTTGACAAAATATGTCATCATAAATTTATCAGTAGTTTCTATAGTGATTTGATCTTTTTCGACCTTCACCACTACTCCATCAATTGCTTCATCAAGCACCGAAACTTCATCACCAATATTAAATATCTTTGCCATCTTTCTCTTGGTTTTTACTTGGAAGTTTAGTACTAAATTTCATCATTCCGAACATGAAAACTACAATAGCAATTACTGTAATAAATACGTTTGGCTTTTCTTTAGTTTGATTATAAAAGGCAATAAAAATAGCAACAGTCATAATTAGAAATAAAAACTTTTTCATTAGATAAATTTTAGATTTCAAAAGTATAAAACTCAAATTTGTTAAACGATATTAAATAAATTATTTGTAAAATTGTAAAACTAAATTTCAAAAAAATATGGAAGAGTACATGATTCCTTGTATGAACAAAAAACTTTTTGGAGTTGAGTGCATGGGTTGTGGAACACAACGTGCATTAATTTTATTATCAGAAGGAAATTTTGTTGCTGCTTTCAAAATGTTTCCAGCACTTTATACTTTAATTTTATTTTTTATTATTGTTGCACTTCATTTCATTGATAAATCAAGAAGCTATACTAAAGCAATTACTTATTTAGCAGTAATAAATGGAATTATTATGTTGACAAATTATATTTACAAAATTCTAAATTAATAACTAACCAAATTTATACATTTTATGGAAAAACAAAAATTACCCAACGAACAAGCTGTAATGATTTTAGGATTGACTTCTTTTATTGGTTGTTGTTGCACAAGTGGAGTTTTAGGAATTGTGCTGTCTGGAATCGGAATTTACCTTTCAAGCAAGTCAGAGAAGCTTCTTGCAGAAAATCCTGAGCAATACAATTTAGGAGCATTAAACACATGGAAAATTGTTAATTTTGTGAGTTTAGGTCTAAGTGTTTGTGTACTTATTTATGCAATTTACATGAACGTAACAGGTAAAGATGCAGAGCAAAGAGAACAATTAATGGAAATGCTAAAACAGTTTCAGAAATAAAATTTAATACATATAAAAAAATCCGTCAAGCAATTAAACTTGACGGATTTTTTTTATGTTAAAAACTAATAATTACATTCCAGAGGCAGCTG
>NZ_JAYVFH010000065.1:0-21654 GCF_043773265.1 Flavobacterium sp.
TTGAGGCATCGTCCGGATTCGAACCGGAGTAGGAGCTTTTGCAGAGCCCAGCCTAGCCGCTCGGCCACGACGCCAATTATTTATTGGATTGCAAATATAAAACAAAAATACCAAAAAGCAAATTCCAAATTCCATTTAGAAAAATATACTTTTAAAAGTTAAAATTTTTAATTTCTATATTCTTCCATTTCAATTGTAACTTGCTCAACATCACCACCAATTGGTGGATTTATTTTAGAAACGGCGACAATAATTCTAGAAACCGAAGCTATTTCTTTAAAAATTCTAGTAATTATTCTATGCCCAACATGTTCTAATAATTTAGATCTAATTGCCATTTCCTCTACAACAATTTTATTAAGAAGCACATAATCAACAGTATCTTTTAGCTCATCTGTTTCAGAAGATTTTCTTAAATCTGTTTTAATTTCAAGATTTACAATATAATCCGATCCAATTTTAGATTCTTCAACAAGACAACCGTGATAAGAAAAAGTGCGTATGTTTTTTAATTTTATTATTCCCATTTTATTAGTTTTCAGTGTTCAGTGAACAGTTTACAGTAGTAATAGATTAAAAAAGTAAGTATCTATTCTCTATAAAGTATCTATTCTCTATATTCTATCATCTAAATTTTTATCTTTGCTAAAATTACAAAAAATTATATGTCAACAGAAGAAAAGTCTTTAAATTTTATTGAACAAATTATAGAAGAAGATTTAAAAAACGGATTATCACAAGATAAACTACGTTTTCGTTTTCCGCCTGAACCAAATGGATATTTGCATGTTGGTCATGCAAGTGCAATTTGTTTGAATTTTGGATTAGGAATAAATTATAATGCGCCAGTAAATTTGCGTTTTGACGATACTAATCCTGCCAAAGAAGAGCAAGAATTTGTTGATGCAATAAAAAAAGATGTTGAATGGCTTGGTTTTAAATGGGATAACGAATGTTATGCATCAGATTATTTTCAGGAATTATATGATTGGGCAATTGAGTTTATTAAAAAAGGAAAAGCTTATATTGACAGTCAATCGTCTGAAGATATGGCTAAACAAAAAGGAACGCCAACAACAATAGGAACTGATTCTCCATATAGAAATCGTTCTGTTGAAGAGAATTTAGACCTTTTTAATCGTATGAAAAGCGGCGAATTTCCAGAAGGAACTCATATTCTTCGTGCCAAAATTAACATGGCTTCTAATAATATGTTGATGCGCGATCCAATTATGTATCGCATTTTACATGCAAATCATCATAGAACCGAAGATAAATGGTGTATTTATCCAATGTATGATTGGGCACACGGAGAAAGTGATTACTTAGAACAAATTTCACATTCGTTTTGTACGCTCGAATTTTTACCTCATCGTGAATTATATGATTGGTTTTTAGACCAAATTTACTCTGAATCAAGTTCAGGGTCAATTAGCACTAAAGTGCGTCCAAAGCAAAGAGAATTTGCTCGTAGAAACCTTTCGCATACTGTTGTTTCTAAACGTAAATTATTGCAATTGGTTCAAGAAAAACATGTTACTTCTTGGGATGATCCAAGAATGAGTACCATTTCTGGAATGAGAAGACGTGGTTATACACCAACTTCTATTACTAATTTTGCTAATACTATTGGAATTGCAAAACGTACAAATTTAATTGATGTTTCGCTTTTAGAATTTTGTGTTCGTGAAGATTTAAACAAAACAGCTCCAAGAGTCATGGCGGTTTTAAATCCTGTGAAATTGCTAATTACTAATTATCCAGAAGGAAAAGAAGAAAGTTTAGAAGCAGAAAACAGTCAAGAAGATGCGAGTTTAGGTTATAGACAAGTACCATTTTCAAGAGAATTATATATAGAAAGAGAAGATTTTCAAGAAGAAGCTAATAAGAAATTTTTTCGTTTAACTCTAGGAACAGAAGTTCGTTTAAAAAATGCATATATCATCAAAGGAGAATCAGTTGTAAAAGATGCTGAGGGAAATATTACTGAAATTCATTGTACTTATGATGAAGATTCGCGAAGTGGAAGTGGCACAGAAGCAAGCCAACGCAAAGTAAAAGGAACAATTCATTGGGTTTCTATAAAACATGCAATTGAAGCTGAAGTTCGTTTATATGACAGACTATTTACACACGAAAATCCTGATGGTGATAAAGAAGTAGATTTTAAAGAATACATTAATCCAAATTCGCTAGAAGTAATTACAGGATATTTAGAACCAAGTTTAGCTTCGGCTAAAGATGGTGATAGATTTCAATTTCAACGTTTAGGATATTATTGCGTTGATAAAGATTCATCAGCTCAAAAATTAATTTTTAATAAAACTGTTGGTCTAAGAGATACTTGGGCAAAAGTAGAAAGTAAAGAATAATATTAAAATAAATTTTATATATCAAACCCATCAGAAATGTTGGGTTTTTCTTTTATAAAAAGTTTCTATTACTATTTATTTTCAATAGAATTTTGTTATTAAAAATGGCTTTCACAAACGTCTTTTCATTCCATTAAAAAAAATTGTAATAAAGTTTTACCAAATTAATAATAACATTTCTTAAATCGTTTTATTTTGGTTTTTGGACGAAAATTATTATAAAAAAAGAGCTTACATTTCTGTAAACTCTCTTTAAGATTATTTTTTTTCAAAAAATTAAACTTCGTCGGAAGGATCAGTTGTGTCACTCGGATTATAATCTGTCGAAGTGTGATCATTTTTTTTCTTAATACGTTTGGGTTGGTTTTTCATTGTTTCACCAATTTGGTTACTTGCTGAAAAACTTGCTACCATATTATTTAGCATATCGCTTCCTGCTTGTGGAGAATTAGGCAATAATATTAAATTAGAATTTGTGTCAGCACCAATAGCTTGTAGCGTGTCATAATGTTGTGTTACAACAATTAGTGCAGAAGCTTCTTGCGAATTAATTCCAACAGAATTTAAAACCTCAACACTTTCTACCAATCCGCGAGCAATTTCTCTACGTTGATCTGCAATACCTTGACCTTGAAGTTTTTTACTTTCGGCTTCAGCTTTAGCTTTAGCAACAATTCTAATTCGTTGTGCTTCACTTTCAAATTCGGCAGCCGTTTTCTCTCTATCAGCAGCATTAATTCTGTTCATTGCATTTTTAACTTGTAAATCAGGATCAATATCAGTTACCAAAGTATTAATAATATCATATCCATAAGTTGACATTGCCTCATTCAATTCACGTTTTACCGCAATTGCAATATCGTCTTTACGCTCAAAAACATCATCAAGAATTAGTTTTGGAACTTCGGCACGAACAACATCAAATACATAAGCCGTAATTTGATCGTGTGGATATTCTAATTTATAAAATGCTTCATACACTTTATCTTGAATAACATTAAACTGAACAGAAACTTTCATTTTGATAAACACGTTATCCTTAGTTTTAGTTTCAATAATAACATCAAGCTGTTGAATTCTTAGATTTACTCTACCAGCAACTCTATCAATAATAGGAATTTTAAGTTGCAAACCAGAGTTTCTAATACTTGTAAATTTTCCAAAACGTTCTACTACAACTGCCGTTTGCTGTTTAACAGTAAAGAACGAAGCAAAAAGAATAAATAATCCTAATGCTAATAAAATCATAATAATTGGGTTCATATATAATATTTAAGTTGTTAATGTAGTTATTATACGATAAAAATGTATGTTTGTTACAAATTAATAACTTAATGATGAATAAATCTTTTTTCACACTTTTATTTTTAACGATTACTACCACAATTTCGGCCCAATACAATAACAAAGATGGTAACAGAATTGGTTTAACTGGTGGCGTTTCTCAGTCTACACTTTTTACTTCTAATTTTACTTCAAAACCCGGAATTGGTTTCAATGGAGGACTTTCTGTTAGAGGAAATTATTATAACAATTGGAGTATGATTTTTGGAATGCAATTTTTTATTAATAAGTTTTCGTTAGAAACCACCACCACTTCTTCATTAAAAAAAGATACAGAATATAGTTTGTCTGGAGCACAGGTTAGATTGTTATTAAGTTACAACGTTGTTAAAGATCATGTTTCTTTAGATTTCGGTCCAGTTTTACAAGTAAACGGAAAAATGACTGTTCAAGATGTTGATAATAAAAATGTAATAAAAGGAACACTACTTCAGGCAGATCAAATACTTGATGTTACTAAAATTAATGGAAATTTTTATTTAGGACTTTCTGCTGGAAGTAAAAAAGTAAGAGGTGTTATTTTTTATCAATATGGAGTAAATAATATACTAAACAATTTAAATAAAGACACAACTTTAAAAGTGCTAAATGGCAACAAAGATTTTAAAGGAAATATTGGAACTGTTAGTGCACAAATATTATTTAATTTGTAAACAATATAAAACCGCAGATTCTTAGATTAATTATTAAATCTGCGAATCTGCGGTAAAATAATTAGTAATTGTTACAAACTAGTAATTGCTTTTTCCAATCGTTTAACAGTTTCTTCTTTACCAATAAGTTCTACTATATCAAATAAATGTGGACCTTTTAAAGCACCAACTAAGCTCAATCTAAATGGTTGCATTACTTTTCCCATTCCAATTTCGTTTTTGTTCATCCAATCTTTTACAATAGTTTCTATATTTAAAGATGTAAAATCATCAATAGAATTTACAACTGATTTTAATTCTTGCATTAAATTTGGCGTTTCCTCTTTCCAATTTTTAGCAGCTTTTTCATCGTATGATGTTGGAGCAACAAAGAAATAATCTGACAATTCCCAAAATTCAGAAACGAAATTAGCTCTTTCTTTTATTAAAGACGTAATTTTTGTCATTTCGACAAAGGAGAAATCACATTTTCCTATTCTTTGAATTACATCTTTTTCAAATGTTTCCGCCAAACTCTCATCACTTTGCTTTTGCAAATACTGATGATTAAACCATTTATTTTTTTCAGGATCAAATTTTGCTCCAGCTTTATGAACTCTATTTAAATCGAATTTTTCTACTAATTCATCCAATGAAAATAATTCTTGTTCAGTTCCGTCATTCCAGCCCAACAAAGCTAAAAAGTTAATTACAGCTTCAGGAAAATATCCTTTTTCTTTGTAACCTAACGAAAGAACTCCATCAGTTTCCCATTGCAAAGGAAATACAGGAAACCCTAGTTTATCGCCATCACGTTTAGATAATTTTCCGTTTCCAACAGGTTTTAAAATCAATGGTAAATGAGCAAATTGTGGTGCTTCCCAACCAAATGAACGATACAATAAAACGTGCAATGGCATACTTGGCAACCATTCTTCACCACGAATTACGTGAGATGTTTTCATTAAATGATCGTCAACAATATTTGCTAAATGATAGGTTGGCATTCCGTCGCTTTTAAACAAAACTTTATCATCAAGTAAATTGGTTTCAAATTTAATATCACCACGAATTATGTCCTGCAAATGCAAAGTTTCATCAACAGGAGTTTTAAATCTAATAACATAATCTTCGCCAGATGCAATTCTTTTATCAGTTTCTTCTTTAGAAATTACTAACGAAGTATCTAATTTTTCACGATTATGCCAATTGTAAATAAATGTTTTTCCTTGCTCTTCGTGCTGTTTTCTATGCAAATCCAAACTTTCTGCTGTGTCAAATGCATAGTAAGCATTTCCAGATGCAATTAATTCATCTGCATATTGTTTGTACAAATTTTTTCTTTCAGATTGTCTGTATGGACCAAATTTTTCATTTCTTCCAACTGTTTCACTTGGCGAAATTCCTAGCCATTCTAAAGCTTCAAGAATGTATTCTTCTGCACCAGCAACAAACCTGTTTTGATCTGTATCTTCTACACGAAGAAAGAAAACTCCATTATGTTTTTTGGCAAATAAATAATTAAATAAAGCAGTACGAACACCACCAATATGTAAAGCTCCAGTTGGAGAAGGCGCAAAACGAACACGAATTTGTTTAGACATTTTTTGTAATTATAATTAATTCTTAATAAAATTTAGTCAAGTTTATATTGAGCTTGTCGAAATATCGAAGTGTGTGCAAAGATAATGAGAAGTTGGAAGATGGAAGATGGAAGAGAGAAGTTTTTAAAACTAAAATTTACAACATAAATCGTAAACCATTTCCATTCTTCTTAATTTTTAAATTAGAAAGAATGGAAGTTTCTAATTTTGAAGTCAATTTTTCAACAATATAATTTTTAATTAAATCTGGTTTTTTTATCATAATATTGTTCCACAAGCAAACTATTATAATTTAAATTTGGATGATTATAAGTAAACAATGGAAAACCTGCTTTCATTAATAAAAAATTTATTAAAAGTCGTCCAGTTCGTTTATTTCCATCAACAAATGGTTGGTGTAACCATATTTCTTGAGCCAAAAAAACTGCTTTGTCAATTACGTTTTTATCACTTGAATTAACTTTTTCAATTAGATAATTCATATTTTCAGTAACATTATTTGGAGAACTTAAAGGCATTATTTTTTCAATTTCTCTATTGTTTTTCTTTATTGAAATGACGTTTGGGCTAACTTTAAAAATTCCTTTTTCTTGACCTTTTTCTTTAGCATCTAAGTAATAATCATCGTTCCAAAGACTTCCAATACTTAACCAATTCAATTCTAAAAGTAAATTTATAGATAATGCTTCTTTATTTTTCACTCCAAGCAACATTCTTTTTAATGCTTTGTACATTCCTTTTTGTTCTAAAATATCTGATGTTCTAATATTGTTTCCAGATATTGTATCACTTTTAAAAAGTTCAATTGTTTGAATTAAAGTTAACTGATTTCCTTCCAATTTATTGGTTGCATAAACATATTCGTATAAAATTCCTTGCTCTTCTTCTAGCGAAAGCGGAATTGAAATTGCATTATGTTTAGAAAGTAAATCGAATAATTTTTCCATTCAAGATTTGAATTTATAGTGTAAAAATACGAAAAAACGAAATGTTAAAGCATCTAAAATTGATAATTTTCTCTTTAATAAAGAATTAACTTTTATTGTAACGAGAAATTATTACTTTTATCGGTTATAAACAAATGAGAATCAATTTTGGAAAATCAAAATTTAATATACAGTAAACTAGAACAGTTTATTAAAAAGTTTTATACAAACGAATTACTTCGCGGAACAATTTTCTTCGTAGGAATTGGTTTATTGTATTTTATATTTACACTATTTGTAGAATATTTCCTTTGGTTAAAACCAACAGCAAGAACAATTCTTTTCTGGACATTCATTGCGGTAGAACTTTTCTTGTTGTTTAGATTTATCTTGTTTCCAATTTTTAAATTATTCAAACTCCAAAAAGGTATCAACTTTGATGATGCTTCCACAATTATAGGAAATCATTTTAGCGAAGTAGGCGATAAGTTGACCAATTTTTTACAACTCTCGAGAGATTCTGATGGTCATCAGAAAAATTCAGAACTACTTCTCGCATCAATAGATCAAAAGGCAAATACATTGCAACCAATTCCGTTTGGAAACGCAGTAAATTTTGGAACTAATAAAAAATATTTACCACTAGCAATAATTCCAATTTTGTTCTTTTTGTTTTTTCTGCTTTCTGGAAAAAGTGATATTCTATCGCAAAGTTTCAATCGAGTGGTTAATTACAAACAACAATTTTTACCTCCGGCACCATTTGAATTTCAAGTTTTAAATAAAAATTTACAAACAGAACAAAACAAAGACTTTGTTTTAAAAGTAAAAACCAACGGAAAAATTGTACCAGAAAACGCTATGATTTTTATTGGCGAAGAAAGTTATTTTATGGAAAGTAACAAAGCTGGAGAATTTCAATTTGTAATTCCAAAACCTAAAGAGAATGTTGAATTTCATATTGAAGCTAATGATGTTTCGTCTAATAATTATGAACTTTCCGTAATTACAGTTCCATCAATCGCCAATTTTGAAATGGTTTTGAATTTTCCAGGATATTTAAATAAAAAAACAGAAATAATAAAAGGTACAGGAAATGCAGTTTTACCCGAAGGAACTAGAGTTACTTGGAAAATGAATACACTTGCAACGCAACGAGTAGATTATGTTCAAGACTCAGTAACAGCTTCTTTTTCTAAACAAGAAAACACTTTTTTATTATCTAAAAGTATTACTCAAAATACTGATTATCAAATTCGTACTTCTAATAAAAAAGTTGCTAATTATGAGAAACTTAACTACCAAATTTCTGTTATAAAAGATCAATTTCCAACAATATCAGTTGGTAATGCACCAGACAGTTTAAAAATAGAAAAAAACTTTGTTTTAGGTCAAGTTTCAGATGATTATGGACTTTCAAAACTATCTATAGTATATTACCCAAAAGACAATCCTAATAATGCTAAACGTGGAGCAATCAAAGTAAAAAGTGATATTTATGATCAGTTTGTATTTACTTTTCCAAGCAATTTGCCAATTCAATCTGGCGTAGCTTACGAATATTATTTTGAAGTTTTTGATAATGATGCTTTACACAATTATAAAAGCACTAAATCTTCTGTTTTCTCACATAGAGAATCAACAGAGGTTGAAAAAGAAGACCAAATGCTTGATCAACAAAATGATAACATCAATTCGTTAGAGAAATCTTTAAAAACCCAAGAAAAACAATTTAACGAAATGGAGAAATTGCAAAAAATGGGTAAAGAAAAAGACAATCTTGAGTTTAAAGAACAACAAAAAGTAAATGATTTTATTCAGCGTCAGAAGAAACAAGACGAAATGATGAAAGAATTTGCTGAGAAAATGAAAGACAATCTCGAAAAAGTCAAAACCGACAAGAAAGATGAACTTAAAGATTTATTAAAGGAACGCCTTGAAAAAGTTGACAAAGATTTTGAAAAGAATAAAAAATTGCTTGATGAATTAAAAGAACTTAATGAAAAGATTCAAAAAGAAGAGTTGTTTGAAAAAATGGACAAACTAAAACAGCAAAGTAAAAATCAAACTAAGAGTTTACAGCAATTGGTAGAACTTACCAAGAAATATTATGTTGAAAAGAAAGCACAGCAAATTGCAGATAAGTTAGATAAACTTTCAGAAAAACAAGATAAATTATCTGAAAACGACAAAGAAAATTCAACAGAGAAACAAGAAGAAATCAACAAAGAGTTTGATAAAATACAAGAAGAATTAAAAGATTTAGAAAAAGAAAATGAAGAATTAAAAACACCAGTAGAACTTCCAGATACAGCTCCAAAAGAAAAAAGTATTGATGAGGATTTAAAAAATGCTTCAGAGGAATTAAAAAAACAATCTAAAGCAAGTGCTAAACCTAAACAGAAAAGTGCTTCTAAAAAAATGAAGCAAATGAGCAAAGAAATGGCCGAAAGTATGGAAGCTGGAGAACAAGAACAAATGGAAGAAGACGCAGCAATGTTACGCCAAATATTAGACAATCTTTTGGCATACTCTTTTTCTCAAGAAGATGTTATGAAACAATTTAAAGGTTTAAAACGCGGTTCACCATCGTTTAATAAAAATTTAAAAATCCAACAAAATTTAAAACAACAATTCAAGCACGTTGATGATAGTTTATTTGCACTATCATTAAGAAATCCAAAAATAGCAGAAAATGTTACAACCGAAGTAGGTAATGTTCAATATAATGTAGACAAATCACTAGAAACTCTTGCAGAAGCTAATGTTCCTAAAGGCATTTCTCATCAACAATTTGCAACAAGTGCGGCTAATAAATTGGCAGACATGTTAGAGCTTACTTTAAACAATATGCAAATGTCAATGTCAATGCCTGGTTCTGGAAAAGGAAAGCCAAAGCCAGGACAAGGTTCTGGCATGCAACTTCCTGACATAATAAAAAAGCAAGAAGGTTTGGGTGAGAAAATGAAAAAAGGAATGAAACCCGGACAAAAACCAGGAGAAGGAAATTCGGGAAAAGAAGGTGAAAAAGAAGGCGGAAAAGAAGATGGTAAAACCGGTAAAGATGGAAAAGGTAAAGATGGAAAAGATGGTAAAAGTGGTGGAAATGGAAATGGTGAGGGAGAAAACGGCGAAGAAGGCGAAGGTGAAGCTCAAAAAATAATGGAAATATTTAAAGAGCAACAACAACTACGTGAAGCATTACAAAACGAATTGAACAAACAAGGTATTGGTGGTTCTGGTCAAAACGCACTCGATCAAATGAAGCAAATAGAAAAGCAATTATTAAATAAGGGTTTTAATAATGAAGTTATGCAAAAAATGCTCAACCTTAAATATGAATTGCTAAAATTAGAAAAAGCAGTCCAACAACAAGGTCAAGAAAAAAAGCGTCAAGGAGAAACCAATAAGAAAGAATTTATCAATACAACTAACGCTTTGCCAACTCGACTTCAAGAATATTTAAATAGTGTTGAAATCTTAAATAGACAAACCTTACCTTTGCGCTCGAATTTTAATCAAAAAGTTCAAGAATATTTCAAGATCAATGATAAGTTTTAATTACGAAAACGATTTTGAATTATCCAATGAAGACCAAATTTCAATCTGGATTTCATTGGTAATTCAATCAGAAAACAAAAAAGAAGGCGACATTAATTTCATCTTTTGCGATGATGAATATTTGCTCAATTTAAACCAACAATATCTTGATCACGACACATTAACCGATATAATTTCATTTGATTACTCTGTAGGAAATGAATTACACGGAGACATTTTCATTTCTATAGAAAGAGTTCTAGAAAACGCTCAAGATTTCAATGTAACTTTCGAAGAAGAATTAAAAAGAGTTCTCGTTCATGGCATTTTGCATTATTGCGGTTACAAAGACAAAAACGAACAAGACGAGCAATTAATGCGAGCCAAAGAAGACGAAAAAATCAAGATGTTTCACGTGGAACATTAGTATTTTTTAGAAGCGAATCTTTTGGGCTCTGTCTGTATTGGTAATTCCTGCTTTACGTTTTAGTCTTGTTGAAAAAAATCAACAAGAGCTACCACTTCAATCAGGGCTAAAAGATTTTCTGTATTGAATTTTTATAAAGTTCCACGTGGAACAATTTTAACAACAATAATTCCTCTTCTAGTAAGAGGCAATTTATTAAAACTAACAATTCCTCTCCTTTGGAGAGGTTAGAAGAGAAAAAAAATGTTTAACACATACGATGTAATAGTAGTTGGAGCAGGACACGCAGGTTGTGAAGCAGCAGCAGCAGCAGCTAATTTGGGTTCGCAAACTTTATTGGTAACAATGAGTTTGCAGAACATTGCCCAAATGTCTTGCAATCCAGCAATGGGCGGAATTGCTAAAGGACAAATTGTTAGAGAAATAGATGCGCTTGGCGGTTATTCTGGAATAGTTTCAGACAAAACTGCTATCCAATTCAAAATGCTTAACAAATCAAAAGGTCCAGCAATGTGGTCGCCAAGAGTTCAATCCGACAGAATGCGATTTTCAGAAGAATGGAGATTAATGTTAGAGCGAACTCCAAATCTAGATTTTTATCAAGAAATGGTTTCAGGATTAATAATCAATAACGGCAAAGTTGAAGGAATTAGAACATCGCTAGGAATTGAAATTAAAGCCAAATCAGTTGTGTTAACCAACGGAACTTTCCTCAACGGATTAATTCACATTGGCGAAAAACAATTTGGCGGTGGAAGAGCAGGAGAAAGCGCAGCTTATGGAATTACTGAAGATTTAGTAAAAGCAGGTTTCGAATCAGGAAGAATGAAAACAGGAACGCCACCAAGAGTTGACGGACGTTCGTTAGATTATTCTAAAATGATTGAAGAACCAGGAGACATTCGTCCTGATAAGTTCTCATATTCTGATGAAACTAAACCTTTAGTACATCAAAGGTTGTGTCACATGACATATACTTCTCTAGAAGTTCACGATATTCTTCGCGAAGGATTTGATCGTTCTCCAATGTTTAATGGAAGAATTAAATCACTCGGACCAAGATATTGTCCATCAATAGAAGATAAAATAAATCGATTTGCAGATAAAGAAAGACATCAATTATTTATAGAACCAGAAGGATGGAATACTTGCGAAGTTTATGTAAACGGTTTTTCAACATCGCTTCCAGAAGACATTCAATTTAAAGCATTAAGTACAGTCGCCGGTTTTGAAAAAGTTAAATTCTTTCGTCCAGGTTATGCAATCGAGTATGATTATTTTCCACCTACACAATTAAAACACACATTAGAAACTAAATTAGTAGAAGGTTTGTATTTTGCAGGACAAATAAACGGAACAACTGGATATGAAGAAGCTGCATCACAAGGATTGATGGCAGGAATTAACGCAGCATTAAAAGTTCAGGAAAAAGAACCAATGATTCTTAAACGCGACGAAGCTTATATTGGCGTTTTAATTGATGATTTAATCACTAAAGGTACAGAAGAACCTTATAGGATGTTTACTTCAAGAGCAGAGTTTAGAACGCTTTTACGTCAAGACAATGCCGACAACAGATTAACACCAATGTCTTATGCAATTGGCTTAGCATCAGAAAAACGTTTGCGCAGAATGGAAGAAAAATTTGCTGCAAGCGACGCAATGGTTAATTATTTTAAAGAAACTAGCCTTACAATGGCCGAAGCTAACCCAATTCTTGAAGAAAAAGGAAGCGCTGTTATCAGTCAGTCAGATAAAATGTTTAAAATATTTTCTCGACCACAAATAGATTTAGATGATTTCTTGAAGTTTGATAAAGTTGCCAACTATGTTCAAGAAAACAATCTAGATCGAGAAGTGTTAGAACAAGCAGAAATTCAAGTTAAATATTCGGGTTATATCGAAAAAGAAAGAAACAACGCAGACAAATTAACACGATTAGAAAATTTAAAAATTCCTGACGGTTTTGATTACAATTTAATTAAATCTATGTCTATAGAAGCAAAGCAAAAATTAGGAAAAATACGACCATCAACAATTGCACAAGCATCACGAATTAGTGGCGTTTCTCCAAGCGATATTTCGGTTTTGCTTGTTTATATGGGAAGATAGTTTAAGTACGATTTGCGATAATAGAAGTACTAAATTTAAACGTCTAACCTCGTGTTTTGTAATTCGTACCTTCAAATGTTCCACGTGAAACAAGTTCTGTAAAGCATTATTAATAAAGAGATTTTTATGAATTTATCAAACACAAAACACTTTTTAAACGTTAAAGATTATTCAGTTTCACAAGAAACTTTTGAATTACTTCACGATGCTGATTTGGATATGCTAATTACAAATCCTCAACCATCATTAGAAAAACTTCCTAGTTATTATGAAAGTGTAAATTACATTTCACATACCGATGGAAACAAAAGTATGTTTGAGAAAATGTATCAATTTGTAAAATCAATTGCATTAAAAAACAAGTTAAAACTAATCAATTCGCAATCTACAAAAGGAAGAATTTTAGACATTGGAGCAGGAGTTGGAGATTTTCTAGCGGTTGCTAAAAACGATGGTTGGGAAACTTTTGGAACAGAACCAAGTGATAAAGCCAAAGCAATTGCCATTAAAAAAGGAGTTTCATTTGTTAATAATTTGTCACAATTAGAAAACAATTCATTTGATGTAATTACAATGTGGCACGTTCTAGAACACGTTCCAGATTTAGAAAATCAAATTTCAGAATTAAAGCGATTGTTAAAACCAACTGGAACTATTTTAATTGCAGTTCCAAATTTTAATTCCTTTGACGCCAATTATTATGGAAAATTTTGGGCAGCTTTTGACATTCCAATTCATTTGTGGCATTTTTCTAAAACGGCTATAAAAAAATTATTTGCTGTTCAAAGTTTAGAATTGGTAAAAGTGCTTCCAATGAAATTTGACAGTTTTTATGTAAGTTTATTATCTGAAAAATATAAAACAGGAAAAATGAATTACATCAAAGCTTTTTACATTGGATTGAAGTCAAATTGGTACGGAAACAAAAATTCTGAATATTCTTCACACATTTATGTCATCAAAAACGCTAAAAACAATTTTGAAAGCGAATTTTAAACCAAAACAAAAGAAAACATAAATAACATAGCCCAAAAAGAGAAGTTCAATTAAACGTCTTTATTTAAAGCTGGTTTTGATAGATAAAAATTATATAATAAAACAAATCAATAATAATAACTAATAGTCCTAAAATCAAACCAAGATTATAATTTTTTACAATTTCAAATTAAAATTTTATATTTTTGGCAAATATTTAAAAATCAATAAAATCATAATGAAACAAATAATCGCAATTCTTGTACTTTCAATTTCACTAATTTCTTGCAATCAATCGGCAACTACAAACGAATTTAAAACTGCTTATATTGATACTTCAAAAATAATGGATGAAAGTACTGAAGCCAAAGACATTGAAGCAAAATATAAAGCTAAAGCCGAAGAAATGGGCGCTGAACTAAAAGCTGAAGCAGCAAAATTTGAAAATGAAGCAGCAAATTTCAAGAAAAACGCTATGGCAAATGGTCAAGCTTGGGCACAACAAAAAGGTGCTGAATTACAACAAAAAGAACAACAATTGCAATATGCTCAACAAGGAATGTTACAACAGCTACAAGGCGAAAGTGGCACAGAAATGGATAGTTTGGTTGTTAAATACAAAAAAGTATTTAAAGATTATGGCAAGGATAAAGGTTATGATTATGTTTTTGGAACCGGCGAAGCTGCAACAGTATTATTTGCAAAAGACAGCTACGACATCACCAAGGACTTGTTAAAACAAATTAACGATAAATATAAATCGGAAGATAAAAAAGAAGAAAAACCGGCAGCCGTTAAGAAATAAAACAAAGCCAACTTATTAAATTCCAAATTCTACTACAATTATATGTAGAATTTGGAATTTTTTTATTTGTAAATTGAAAGTCAATATTTTACCTTTGTTTTTCTAAATAAAAGCCAATGGAAACTATATCAGCCGAAGCAAATTATGTTTTGCAGTTTATTAACCAAACCAACAAATCCATTTTTTTAACTGGAAAAGCTGGAACAGGAAAAACCACACTTCTAAAAGAAATAATAAAAACTACACATAAAAATTGTGTTGTTGTTGCACCAACCGGAATTGCCGCGTTAAATGCTGGTGGAGTTACAATTCACTCTATGTTTCAATTGCCTTTCGGTGGTTTTATTCCAGCAAATAATGTTGAAGCTTACTTTTCGGAAAATTTAAAATTTGAATCTAAAGACACTTTGCGTCGCCATTTTAAAATGAGTGCTGTAAAACGGCAAGTTATTCAAAACATGGAATTGCTTATCATTGACGAAGTAAGTATGTTGCGATCAGATCTGATGGATGCAATAGATTTTATGTTGCAAAGTGTTCGCAAACGCAAAACTGCTTTTGGTGGTGTTCAAGTTCTTTTTATTGGAGATTTATTACAACTTCCGCCAGTAATTCGTGATGAAGAATGGAGAACATTGCGCAATTATTATAAAGGAAAATTCTTTTTTCATTCTCATGTTATTCAACAAAATCCACCATTGTACATTGAATTGTCCAAAATCTTTAGACAATCGGATGAGGTTTTTATTGATCTACTTAATAATCTAAGAAACAATAAGATAACCAATGAAAACATATCTTTTTTAAATCAATATGTGCAACCCAACTTTGATTTGAAAGCCAATAAAGGTTATATAACACTAACAACCCACAACAATAAAGCTGATACAATTAACTCACAATCGCTAAATGATTTGGAAGGAAAAGCTAAAATTTATAAAGCACAAATTGTTGACGATTTTCCAGATAAAATTTTTCCGTTAGAACAAAATTTAGAGTTAAAAATTGGAGCTCAAATAATGTTTATTAAAAACGATTTGTCATTTGAAAAAAATTATTTTAACGGAAAAATGGGTGTAATAAAAACTATTTCAGATGATGAAATTTGGGTTCATTTTCCTGAAGAAAATAAATCAATTGAAGTAGAACGATATGAATGGCATAACATTCGCTATTTTGTGAATGAAAACACTAAAGAAATAGAAGAACAAGTTTTAGGAACATTTACACATTATCCAATAAAGTTGGCTTGGGCAATAACTGTTCATAAAAGTCAAGGATTAACTTTTGACAAAGCTGCGTTAGATGTTTCGCAGGTTTTTCTTCCAGGACAAGCATATGTTGCACTTTCGCGATTGCGCTCTTTAAATGGATTAATTTTGCTTTCTCCGCTTCAAATGAATGGTATTTCTAATGATGATGATGTTATGGATTATGCTTCTAACAAAGCATCGGTTGATACTTTAAAGCACGAATTACAGCTTGAAACTCAAAATTTTATTCATAATTATTTAAGAAACAGTTTTAACTGGATTGATTTGGCCCAAGAATGGCGCAACCATAAATTTAGCTATTTAGAAAGTGATAAATCAATAAAATCTAAACACAGCAATTGGGCAACAGAGCAATTGGAATTGTGTGAAAGCTTGATTGATCCAGCCAATAAATTTATGTCGCAATTGAATAAATTATTTGCTACAGATAATGTAGATTATTTGTTTATAAACGATAGAATGCAAGCTGCTTATTTATATTTTTTTGAAAAACTAGATCAATTAGAATATCAAATTCTATATAAAATTGAAGAAGTAAAAAGAATAAAATTAGTTAAACAATTTCATGATGAATTAGTGATTTTAGAAGAATTACAGTTAAAAACAGTCTTGCGATTGATTAAGGCCAAGCAAATGATTGAAACTATAATTGAACGAAAAACAATTAGCAAAGAAACCTTAAACTCGACTCTAACAAAAACCTATAGAATAAATAAAATAGAACGCGTTTTTCAAGATTATAAAAACAACAATGTAAATTTAATTGAAGAAAAAGAAGATGTAAGTTACTATTTACCAAAGAAAAAAAGTACTGATAAAACACCTAAAAAAGCAACAACACAAATTACTTATGAACTTTGGATTGAAAAAAACACTATTTCAGAAATTGCCGCTTTGAGAAAACTTACCGAAGGAACAATTCTTGGGCATTTCACCAAACTAATTCAAGACAAAGCCGTTAGCATAAACGACATCATGCCAGAAGATAAAATAGAAACACTTACCAAAGCATTTTTTGGTTACAAAGAAGAATCATTAACACCATTGAAAGAACAACTTGGCGATGTATTTTCTTGGGAAGAATTGAGGATGTTTAAAGCTAGTTTGGGTTAGGATTATTTTATTAAAATCTAATTTTACTTGAATTTTAATAAGTAGAAAAAACATCTAAGATTGAATCAATTTTATTCAAAATACTAAATTTAATAAATTGTTTTAAATAAAAGATAATATTGTTATAACTTACTTTTTATGAATCAATCGAGTAAGTTTTATAGACAAATCAGTAAGAATAATTTTGGCATTTCCGTTGCGTTCAATATGATAAGAAGCATCTGAAAGTTCCTTAAAAATCTCCGAAATATTATTTCCGTTTACAAATGGAGCAAAATTTTCTAATTTAAATTTTTCAACTGTTGGCTCAACATAAACTAATTTATCTACTTGATAATTCAATAGCAAAGCTTGTCTAAACATATCAATGCAATAGTTTAAAAATTTCTTTTGCGTTTCTCTACCCAAACTGGCAATTTGATCGCTCCAAAGAATCAATTCTAAAATAGCAGCTTTTCCTTTATCGGGATTTTTATTTGCCGCAGTAAAAGCAGTTCTAACCCAATCTACAAACCACTTTTCAAAAGCATAATCTTCGTCATCTTCTTTAATAATATGTAACGCTTTGTTGTAATTTCCTTGGGCTTGATGCGCAATTTTAACAGCAATTTTTTCATCTATGTTTTCACGAAAAATTAAAGCTTTGGTAATTACAGCTTCTGGCAAACCATTAAAATGCAACACTTGACATCTAGAACGAATGGTTTGAATAATATCCTCTTCGTTTTCAGAAATTAATATAAAAACAGTTTTGTCGGTTGGTTCTTCTAGAAGTTTTAATAATTTATTAGACGCAGCAATATTCATTTTATCAGCCATCCAAATAATCATTATTTTATAACTTCCTTCTAATGATTTTAGTGCCAATGCTTTTAGAATTTCTTGTGCATCATCAACACGAATTTCTCCTTGTTTGTTCTGAACACCAAGTAGTTTGTACCAATCAAACAAACCTCCATAAGGATTTTCATTTAAAAACTGACGCCAATCTTTTATAAAATCTAAACTTTTTGGCTTAGACTTTACATCATCTGTAACAACTGTTGGATACACAAAATGTAAATCAGGATGAGCAAGTTGATTGAATTTTATATTGCACGATTCATTTCCATTAGTATTTTCATTGCCTGAATTACCACAAACAATATATTGAGCATAAGCAATTGCCATAGCCAATGTTCCGCTTCCTTCTGGTCCGATAAATAATTGCGCATGAGGAATTCTTCCTTGTTCTCCACTTTTTATCAAGTGATTTTTGATGTGTTCTTGACCTAATATTTCTGAAAAATGCATAAAGCAAAGATAAAATAAAATAGCAATTGTAGCATTTTGTTTTTGTTTTCAAAACAATACTGTAGGTTTATTAACACAAAAAATCAAGTTTAATAGGAAAAAACACTTATAAAATTAAAACAAACGCATTTTATCGATTAAAATTTCGGTTAAACGACACAAATTATTACTTTTGAAAAGTTATTAACAATTATCGAGTTCGTTTTAAAGTACCCAAAACTATAAACTTACAATTATGTATACTAATAGAATAAAAGTTACAACTTTTTTAGTTGCAACATTTTTATGTAATTTATTTTCTTATTCTCAGCTTTCTATGCCTTTTAAAATGAGGTATCAATCTTTCGTAAAAGGCGACATGACAGTTATTGCCAATAATATTACAAATAGAGTTGATTATGAAAACACTTCAAATGTTCCGTATTACAATCACACAAGTTCAGCCAAGCTTAATGATGAGTACACTATGGAATATATTGATATAGATGATGATCAATCTACTTTTTCTTCAAGTAGTGCTGAACTAACATTTGATAATAATAGCAATAAAAAAATACTTTATGCTGGACTTTATTGGTCAGCAACTTATAAATACAATAGTGGTTATCAAAAAAAAATTGGTAAATTTGTAGCAGACAATCCAACAAGAGATTCGTTTAATAGAGTGCAAGTTAAGTTTCCAAACAGCGAAAATTATACAACAATAAAAGGCGAAACAATTTTTGACGGAGTAAACCAAAAAGAATTTAAAGAATTTGCGCCTTATGCTGTTTACGCCGACATTACATCTTATGTAAAAGAATTATCAAATGCTTCGGGAGTTTATACAGTTGCTGATGTCAAAGCAACTCAAGGTATGTTAAGTGGTGGAGTTGCTGGTGGTTGGACAATCTTTTTTGTATATGAAGATCAAGAAATGAGCGGAAAGTTTATAACAAGTTTTGATGGTTTTGCTGGCGTTACAGACAAATCTACAGAAATACTTTTCAATGGTTTCGAAACATTGCCTCAAGGTTCTGTAAAAGCAAAAATAGCATGCGCAGCATTAGAAGGCGATAACAATATGATTGGAGATCAATTGCTGTTTAATACAACTGGAAATATAAAAGATTTTGTAGCATTAAGTAATCCGTTAAGAAAAACAGGAAACTTTTTTAACAGTTCAATTACAATTGAAAATAAATATTTTACCAATAGATTTCCAGACAGTAAAAACACATTGGGTTATGACACTTGCTTAATAACAATTCCTAACCCAAACAATACTGTAATTGGTAATAATATTAAAGAAGCAACACTCAAGTTAAAATCTTCTGGAGATAGATATTTAATGTTTTTCACCGCTTTTAATGTTGAGGTTACAGATCCAAATGCAACACCAATTATTGTTAATGACAATCCAATTGTTTCTGTTCCTAAAGTAGTTAAATCTAAGAAAGAGGTTATAAAAAACACAATAATAAAAGAAATTCCAGCAGGAAGAGAAATGATTGCCGATTCACAACAAGGTTATTCTACTAAAAATTTAACTCAAAAAAAACAGGCACTTTCTGAAGCTGATAAAAACAATAAAAAAGAAGAACAAATAGAAATAAGAACAGTAACAATTTCTAATCAAGAAAGCGGATATTATATAGTTGCAAATGTGTTTTCTAATCCAGAAAATGCAGAAAAATTCATTAGTTTATTAAAATCTAAAGGTATTGAAGCAAAATATTTTGTAAATAAAATCAATAAATACCGTTATGTTTACCTTTCAAAAACATCAAAAGAACTAGAAGCAATAAATCTTTATCTTTCTAAAGTAAATGATACTTATCAAGATAAGATTTGGATTTTATCTGTAAATAATATTAACCTGAATAAAGCAATTACAAACAATGATTATTAGTGTATTAGTTCACGGAATATTAAAATCAATAATGCACAGGAAAAATATGTTTCCTTCTCTTTTTTATGGAATAGAGATTGGAGGTATTATTCGCTATGAAAACGGTTTACGTTCAGTTCGTAAACCAAATGCCTACAAAGAAAGAGCATTTAGAAGCAAAAATTTTACTGGATGATAAACCTGTAACTTGTTAACATGAAAAACAAAATGGTTATATTTGCAAATTAATTACCACAAATACTATAAATGCAATGAAAACTATAAACGATTTTAATTTCAATTCTAAAAAAGCTCTTATAAGAGTAGATTTTAATGTTCCATTAGATGACAACTTCAATGTAACTGATGTAAATAGAATTGAAGCAGCAAAACCAACAATAGATAAGATTCTTGCCGATGGCGGAAGTGTAATTTTAATGTCACACTTAGGAAGACCAAACGGAAAAGAAGATAAATATTCATTAAAACACATAATAAAAACTACTTCAGAAGTATTAGGAATTGATGTTCTTTTTGCCTCAGACTGTCGTGGTGAAATTGCCCAAAATGCAGCGTTAAATTTAAAACCGGGACAAGTTTTACTTCTAGAAAATTTACGCTTTTATAAAGAAGAAGAAGCTGGAGATGTTGCTTTTGCTAAAGAATTGGCTTCTCTTGGTGATATTTATGTAAATGATGCTTTTGGAACAGCACACAGAGCACATGCTTCAACAACAATTATTGCGCAGTTTTTTCTAGAAAAAAAATGTTTTGGTTTACTTCTTGCAAAAGAAATTGAAAGTTTAAATAAAGTTTTAAACAATTCAGTAAAACCAGTAACAGCAGTTCTTGGTGGCTCTAAAGTTTCTTCTAAAATTACAGTTATAGAAAACATTCTTGACAAGGTAGACCATATGATAATTGGTGGCGGAATGACTTTTACTTTCGTTAAAGCACTTGGCGGAAAAATTGGAGATTCAATATGTGAAGATGATAAAATGGATTTAGCATTAGAAATTTTACAAAAAGCCAAAGAAAAAGGAGTTCAAATTCATATTCCAGTTGATGTTGTTGCTGCAAATGCATTTTCAAATGATGCCGAAACTCAAATTATAGATGTTAGAGAAATTCCCGATGGATGGCAAGGTTTAGATGCCGGACCAAAGTCGTTAGCCAATTTCAAAAAGGTAATAATCGATTCAAAAACAATTCTTTGGAACGGACCATTGGGCGTTTTTGAAATGGAAAATTTTGCCAACGGAACAATTGAATTAGGAAAATATATTGCAGAGTCAACAGAAAACGGAGCATTTTCACTTGTTGGCGGCGGAGATTCAGTTGCGGCGGTGAAACAATTCGGATTGGAA
>NZ_JAYVFH010000066.1:0-7245 GCF_043773265.1 Flavobacterium sp.
TTAATCATTTTCGTAATTTCTTTTTTATTTTCCAATAATCTAACTGCTCAAGAAGCAACCAATTTAATTTCGGATGATTCAAATTCATTAGGATTGTGGCTTTTACTAATTGTTATTTTGGTTCCTGCAATAATTTTCATTGGAGTTTTATACCTAAAATTTAAAGATAAAGTAACAGAAAATGAAGAATGGAGAATGCTAAATACCGAAACCCATTTTTCTGATTATATAAAAAATTTAAGCAAAAATCAAATCCATAAATTCATCAATTTAAAAAAAAACAACAAGTTAAAAAATAACAATTCTAATATCCTGAAAACTATTACCTTTTTATTTTTTTCAAGTACCATTTTTGCACAAGATCCAAGTAATCCAAAAGAAAATTTTTTTAGTCAACCTGGAATTATTATCACTGTTATTATTATTTTAATTCCAATTTTGTTAGGAGTTATTTTTGCTATGCTAAAAGCCAATAATACCGTTAAAACCTATCTCAATAAAGGAAAAATTGCCGAAGCTCAAGATTTTGCAGCTCACATTGTTGCGTTAGACGATCAAGAAATTGAAGAAAATCTAGTAAAACGCGAACATGCTTTAGATTACAATTTATCTAACAATGAGCTTTCTGGAACCGAAAAAGCCGAAGATAAAATCGGTATTCTTAATAACATTCGTGAAAAACATGAAACACATTTCATTTCTCTAAAAAAGAAAGCTGTTCGAAAACCAAGTTTAGAACCCAACATTTCCAAACTTATTATTTGGTATTTTGGTTGTGCTACGTTTTGGTTAGTTGTTGGAACTGGTATTGGCGAATATCTCGGAATAAAATTTGTCGCACCAGACATTGACCACACAAGTTGGTTGAGTTTTGGACGATTGCGACCAGTACACACCAACATAGTTTTTTGGGGTTGGGCATCATTAGGTATGATTGGACTAGGATATTATGTCGTTCCAATTGTTAGCAATACCAAAATTTACAGCATCAAATGGGGTTGGATTGCTTTAATCTTAACCAATTTAATGGTAATTCTCGGAACAATCTGCTTAATGGCTGGCATCAATAATGGTGGTGGCGAATTTCGCGAATACATTTGGCCAGTAATGGCATTTTTTGCAGTCGCCTTAATTTTAACATTAGCCAATTTTATAATGACAGTTGCCAATCGAACGACAAAGGAAATTTATATTTCCAATTGGTACATTGTTTCTTCTATCATTTTTACAATAATTGTTGCCTTAACTGCCTATTTACCATTCTGGCAAGATGGAGTTTCCGAAACAATTGTTCAAGGATATTTTATGCATTCTGGAGTTGGAATGTGGTTCACGCTTTACACTTTAGGATTATTGTATTATTTTATTCCGCAACAAATTAATAAACCAATTTACGCTTATAGTTTAGGGATTTTAGCATTTTGGACACAAATCATTTTCTATACAATAATAGGAACACACCATTTTATTTTCGCACCAATCGCATGGTGGTTACAAACAGTTGCCATTGTTGGAAGTGCCGGAATGATTATTCCTGTGGTTGCAGGAACTATCAATTTTGTAGCAACTTTTAAAGGTAATTGGCATAAAGTAACCACAAGTTATACATTACCATTTTTTCTAATGGCAGTCATTTATTATTTTCTAGTTTCGATGCAAGGCACGGCAGAAGCTTTTAAATTCACCAATTTATTGTGGCATTTCACAGATTTCACAGTAGCACACGCACATTTAGGATTTTATGGTATCATCACTTTCACACTTTGGGGCGGAATGTATGTAGTTATGCCAAGATTGACTGGCAAAGAACCACCACAACATTTAGTTGGTGTCCATTTTTGGTTAGCATTCATCGGATTATTATTTTATTCCGTTCCATTATCAATAGGAGCAACGTTTCGAGGTTTAATGTGGATGGAAGGAAAACCGTTTATTGATAGTGTAGTATTAATGTTTGATTTCTGGGTTTGGCGCGCCATCGGTGGAAGTTTGATGTTCATTTCACATTTAATTTTTGCTTTTAATTTCTACCGAATGACTGCAAAAGAAGTTGAAGAAGTCGATGTAAAAGAAGAAGCATTCCGAATTTTAGAACAACAAACCAAATAATTTACAGCTATGAATATTTTCAACAATCACATACGATTATACATCACAGCCGGACTTTTATTTGCATTTCTAACATATTTGACGGTAATTATGCCAGCTTTTCAAAACCAATATTCTAACTTGCCTTTGCCTGAAACCAAACCACTTTCTGGCGATGCCAAAGCAGGAAAACTTCTTTATATTTCTGAAGGTTGTGTAGGTTGTCACTCTCAGCAAGTTAGAAATGTTGAAATGGATAAAATGTTTGGTTCTCGTCCAGGAATGGCTGCCGATTATGCCAATATTGGTCGTACTAGCATTTGGCAAAACACCGCAACGTTAATGGGAACAGAACGAACAGGACCAGATTTAACCGATGTCGGAAACCGTCAAGCAAGCAAAGATTGGAATTTAATGCACTTGTACCAACCTCGAAGCGTTGTAAAACAATCGATAATGCCATCCTACAAATGGTTTTTTGAAATGAAATTAAATCCTTCAAAAACAGATGTAATAGTTAGTATGCCAGCCGAATTTCTAAACGGAAAAGCAGGAAAATTAGTCGCAAAAAAAGAAGCATTGCAATTGGTTGCCTACATTCTTTCGCTTAAACAAACTCCTTTGCCAACCGGAACTGTACCTCAAGAATTTCTATATAAAAAGGCAGTTGGCGACATTAAAAGTTCAAAATTTGGAAATAAAAAAGTTGATGGAAAAGCACTTTATGAAGCCAATTGTGTTGCCTGTCATCAAGCCAATGGCGAAGGTTTAAAAGGAGCATTTCCACCTTTAAAAGGAAGTTCTGTTGTTACTGGAGAAAACCTCGAGTTGTATGTTGATATTATTATGAATGGTTACAATGCAAGAGCCGATTATGGTGAAATGGCGGCTGTTGGAACCAATATGAATTTTACAGAATTCGATGTAACTGCAATCATTAATTACGAAAGAAATTCTTGGGGAAATAAAGCCAGTGAAGTCACACCAGAAGAAATAAAAAAAATTATGAATTTTATAAAAATTAAAGTGTCAGCAGAAGAGTAAAATAATTTGGGCGTAACCAGAGATTGCTTCGTGACTTCGCAATTTCCGGTCAGGCTTTCGTTTTCAATCTTTTTTTATACCTGACAGGTTTAAAAAAACCTGTCAGGTATAAAAAAAGGATTTACACTGCAAACTAAGTTCACTGAACACCGATGAAAAATAAAATAATAGTGAAGTAATCCTTTACGCAAACAAAATCAGTAGTTATATTTTGTCATTTCGACGAAGGAGAAATCATATAACTGGAGCAACTAATGCGATTTCTCCTTCGTCGAAATGACAAATAACTCAAAAAATATAAATTAGTAAAAATTCGTGTAAAAATAATTGTCAAAATAACATATATATTATGAAAAAAGCAATCACATCTTTATTCCTAATCCTATTCCAAATCAAAGCATTTGCCTGTCCAGTTTGCGAAAGAAACCAACCCAAAGTGTTGCGTGGCATAGTTCACGGCTCTGGACCAAACAGTAATTGGGATTATGTAAGCATCGTTATTACAATGATTATTGCAGTTTTTGCTTTAATATATTCGATAAAATGGTTGATAAAACCAAATGAAAATAATCAAGATCACATTAAATATTCAATCTTTAAATAAATTCATATGAAACGCCAAAAACTAAAATTTTATCAAGAAGAAAAATAATTCATAATGGCGTTCCACCTGCCTGTAGGCAGACAGGTCTTCCAATAAAAAATAAATAATAAATTCAGATGAAAAATAACAGTTCCGTTTTTATATTTCTAGATGAAGAAATACAACCTTTTGGAGAGTTTTCGGTACCGATAAATTTCGAATTAGATACTACAAAACTAGTCGATGGTGAACACGTTTTGAAAATTGTGAGTAAAGATCCAACTGGAAAAGAAGGCATTCGAAAAATTCCATTTTTTGTTAGAAACGGACCATCAATTGCGGTTGAAGGTATTTCCGATAATGATATTGTTGATGGTGTAATTCCAATAATGATTAATGCCTATGGGAAAGGTGATCAAAAACAATTTTTAATCGAAGGAAGCGAAACACCGCAGTCAACACCAGCTTGGTTTTGGGCAATAATCATAGGTTTTATTGGTTTTGCTATTTATTATTTTACAGTTGAAATGACAAGAGGAAATTAAATAATAATATATTGATAAATAATATTTTCAAATTGAAATAATTGATTTTTCTAAATTTGTCATGACTTTTTTTATTGATTTTGAAAAAACTATTTGGATTATGACAACAACTAATTTTGATATAAAAGGATTAACTGATAGTGAAGTCACTCTTTCAAGAACTAAAAACGGACAAAATTCAGTTACTTTCAAAGAAGAAAATCATTTTTTAAAAGCGATTATAAAATTCCTTAAAGATCCAATGATTCTTTTATTATTGGTCGCTTCCATTATCTATTTTATTAGTGGAAAAACTGCTGACGCTATATTTTTAGCATCTGCAATTGTATTAGTTTCTGCAATTTCATCCTATCAAAATGCTAGAAGCCGTAACGCTTTAGCCAAACTAAAAGATTTTACAAAACCCAAATGCAAAGTCATTCGCAACGGTAAAACCATTGAAATTAAAACCGAAGAATTAGTTCTTGGCGACAGTTTATTGGTGGATGAAGGAAGTTCAATTTCCGCCGACGGAACCATAGTACATTCAAACGATTTTTCAGTTAATGAAGCCATTCTTACTGGAGAATCGATGTCGGTTATCAAAGACAAATCGTCAAAAGAAAATACTATTTTTCAAGGTACAACAGTCGCTAGCGGATTAGCAATTGCAACAGTTACAGCTATTGGAAGCAAAACCAAATTGGGAATAATAGGCGAAAGTCTCGAAAGTATAAAAGAAGAAAAAACGCCTTTAGAAATTCAAATTGGGAATTTTGTAAAGAAAATGGCGATTGCTGGTGCGATAGTTTTTTTGATTGTATGGGCAATTAATTATTTTAAATCCTACAATTTATTTGACAGTTTACTCAAAGCATTAACCTTGGCAATGAGTATTTTGCCCGAAGAAATTCCGATTGCCTTTACCACATTTATGGCACTTGGTGCTTGGCGAATGATGAAAAAAGGCATCATTGTGAAGCAAATGAAAACGGTCGAAACCCTAGGAAGTGCCACCGTAATTTGTATTGATAAAACAGGAACTATTACAGAAAACATGATGAGTTTAGCGAAAATATTTACGCTCAAATCTCAAAAAATAACCGATTTAGAAACCGAACTAAGCGATGATGAAAAAGAATTAATTTCGTTATCAATGTGGGCAAGCGAATCTATTCCGTTTGACCCAATGGAAGTCGCGTTGCACGAAACCTATTCAAAAGTTAGCAAAAAAGACGAACGCTCGCATTTTAAAATGGTGCACGAATATCCATTATCGGGCAAACCGCCAATGATGACGCACATTTTTGAAAATAAATCTGGTAAGAGAGTTATTGCTGCAAAAGGTGGAAGTGAAGCAATAATGGCAATTTCTAAACTTTCTGCAAAAGAAAAAAAAGAAATTTTAGAAGCTATAAAATCATTATCAACCGAAGGTTATAGGATTTTGGCAGTTGGCGAAGCAACATTTGAAGGAAAAAATTATCCAAAAACACAACAAGAATTTAAATTTATATTCAAAGGATTATTGGCATTTTATGATCCACCAAAAAAGAACATACACCTCGTTTTACAACATTTTTACAAAGCCGGAATTGCAGTTAAAATTATTACTGGCGACAATGCCGAAACCACTTCATCTATTGCGAAGCAAATAGGATTTGTTGGTTTTGAAAACAGTATTTCTGGTGACGAATTAATGAAATTGACAGATAAAGAATTTAAAAAGAAAGTACTAGAAATAAATTTATTTACAAGAATGTTTCCCGAAGCCAAGCTAAGAATCATTAATGCTTTAAAATCAAATAAAGAAATTGTTGCTATGACTGGAGATGGCGTAAATGATGGACCAGCTTTAAAAGCTGCACACATCGGAATTGCAATGGGCAAAAAAGGTACAGAAATTGCCAAACAAGCCGCATCTTTAATCATTGTAAACGACGATTTAGACAAAATGGTTTACGCCGTTTCAATGGGAAGAAAAATATATTCCAATCTTAAAAAAGCCATTCAATTTATCATTTCTATTCACATTCCAATAATTCTTACCGTCTTTATTCCGTTGGCTTTGGGTTGGATGTATCCAAATATATTTTCGCCTGTGCATATTATTTTTCTCGAATTGGTAATGGGACCAACATGTTCTATTGTTTATGAAAACGAACCTATTGAAAAAAATACGATGATTCAAAAACCAAGACCTTTTACCACCACTTTTTTCAATTGGAAAGAACTCTCAACGAGTATTATTCAAGGTTTGGTCATTACTGTTGGAACATTGTTTTGTTATCAATATGCAATTTATTTTGGATTTAATGAAGAGGTAACACGAACTATGATTTTTGTTGTTTTAGTCACTGCCAACATATTTTTAACCTTAGTAAATCGATCTTTTTATTATTCAATTTTTACTACGATGAGGTATAAAAATAATTTGGTTTCTATAATAATTGGAATTACAATTTTCATTACTGGATTGTTGCTTTATGTAAAACCATTGACAAAATTCTTTGCCTTTGAACATTTGAATATTGGACAATTGTTAATTTCAATTGGCATTGGTTTTATATCAGTAATTTGGTATGAATTGGTAAAATTAGGAAAACAGAATTTTAAAACAGTTTAAATTATGTCAACATCCTTGTCAATAGTTATAAAAAAACTATCAGTACTATTTTTAATTTTTGCAGGATTATATTTTGCAAAAGATTTCTTGATGCCATTATGTATTGGTGGAATTTTAGCAACTTTATTTTTGCCTTTTTGCAATTGGATGGAAAACAGGAAACTACCTAAAAGTATAGCTGTATTTCTTTGTTTGACATCTTTTTTATTAGTTATATTAATTGTAACTTCAGTTTTAGGATCCAAAGTTTCAGAATTGGTAAATGATTTAGCATTAATAAAACAACGAGCAATTGAAACTGGAACAACTATTCAAAAGTACATTTTTGATAATTTAAATATTTCTATTGAGGATCAATTTGTAATTTTAAAAAATGAGCG
>NZ_JAYVFH010000067.1:0-14705 GCF_043773265.1 Flavobacterium sp.
CCACTTTTAAGAGCCAAAGAGGAGTTTAAATTGGAGTTGGAATTTCCAAAAGGCGTAACTGTTCCCAATGTAAAACCGCTGTTTATGCGCTTGGAGTTCAGAGTAACAGAGGCGAAAAAATAACACTAAAAGAGCCATAGCGAGGGCTATGGCTTAAAAAAAATCAGGCTATGAGACAAATACATTATGTGGTAAAAGCAAGTATTATTCCAGGAGAGAACAGCTCTTTTGAGAATTTTAAATTACCTACAGGATTCACTACAGCAGTAGCGGTTTACACCAATGGAATAGAGAAAGCCACAGGCGCAATGGCATCCATAGAGATGAAAGACGACAACAGTATTGCTATTATTCCGATGGTGCATATTGACAACTGGAGACAGTCTAGTGGTGGCGAATATGAAAAGACGTTTAAACCGCTGAATTTCGATACAGGCAACAAAGATTATTCGCTTTTGTTTGCACTAGAAGAGCCATTACAGGGCGATATACCGTTAAAATTTCACGTCGTTTTTTTATACAACAACACCATTAAATAAATAGAGCAATGTTTGTAGAATCTGCTTTTGTAACTAGGGAATTTAAAGAGGAACAAATTCCAGTTTTAGAAAATATTACCTGCCTTTGTGTTGTAAACACAGGTGCTAGTGAAGTTATAATAAATGGACTAACTATTTATCCCAGTCAAAAGCAGATTTTAATTGTTCCTGATGGAACGTACAGCAAAGTACAGTTGAGTGTTACTTTTTTAAAGCCAATAAAAAAAGCAAGTGGAGGCATTAAAAAAGTGGTTCGACCACCCAAAGGCGATGCAGAACCACTACAAAACAGAATTTTACTTATCTACAAAAAACTAATTTAATATGGAGCAATTAGAGGATTTAATTGAAAAGCTTAACAATGATTGTAATAGTGCTGTTTCAGTTTTAGATAAGCAAAGTTCCAAGTGGATTTTTAGCAATCTAACCCACGAACAAATAAAGATGCAGTATTGTAGTGCAGAGAATTTTTTTGAGCATTTATTTTCTTTGGGATATACAGAATTGTCCTTGCAAGAGAAACGCAAAAACGGCTATAAGTCTTTTAAATCAGAGGCAGAGCCTTTTGATGTTACCTTTTCACAAATGAGCTCTTTAGAAAAGCAAAAAGAGACAATACAGTTAAATCCAAAAGTTGAACCACAGCCACAGCGAGCCACAAAAAAGAAAAAAAAGAAAAAGAAAAAATCAGGACTTATGGGACTTGGAATGAGTGAGATTTTCGATTTGAAGTTGCAAGCCTACGACAGAGTAGAACTCGCAAAAAAGGTGCAAGAACTTCAAAGCGAGAACAAAGACCTTAGAGAAAAAAACGAGGCACTTAATGAAGAGAAACTGCAAAAGAAGTACACCAAAGAGAGCAACGACAGTTTAAACAATATGCTTTTGGGCGTGGTCAAGCAAGCTCCAATTATTTTAAAGGGATTGGGTTTTAATGTTCCTGTAGAAGCTGGCGGATTGTCTCTAGCTAGTGGCGATGATTTGATGGACGAGGGATTTTCAGAGATTAAAAAGTCATTACTAGATACCGTTAAAACTCTTGATGATGATACGATAACCCTTTTACAGGTAATGCATCAGAAAATAAGCGAGAAAACCGAAAATAACCTTTTCTCACAAGAACTATTTGAATTATTACAAAAACATCAAATGATAGTATAATGAGCGTACTGAATATAAAAACAAAAGAGAGCAACCCTTTTAAGTTGCAAAAAAAGACCAAATTATTACAAGCATTAGCCGATTTGGATAATGAAGTTTTGCAGAAGCTAGAAGCCCTTAAAAACTCCGAAAAAGCAATGGCAATGGTCACCACTAAACAAGGATGGGACACCATTAAAGAGTTTATAATGTAAAAAAAATAGAACAGCATTGGGTTTGGAAATGTAAGATTAGAAGTGTCTATCATTTAAAGAGTGTGTAAAAACTCAATCCACAAGTTAAAATTAAGCAAAGGTTGATATAAAGTAAAACGCGCTGGAATTGCGAGACCTATTCTATAGAGGGTGAAAGTCCTGACCACTTAAAAACTTTATTTCAATATTGAAAAGAACCTTGAAAAAGGAGTGAAATAGATTCTTTGTTTAGTTTTTCCCCGATGCCAAAAAAGACAGAATACTGAAATAAATTCAGCATAAATGAAAAAGCAAGGTTTACATAATCACGCAGTTTTAACCGCCGTTACCACTTCGCCACAAGGACAAAAGGCAGTACAAACATCGCTTGAGCGTGCCGATAAAACAGTAAGCATAGCAACATCCATTGTAAAAGGAGTGCTTAAAACGGGTTTGTTTTTGGGAGTTGGTTATTTTGCTTACATCAAGATATTTAACGGTTTTTCTTCGCTGTCAGTGAACAAAAAAGAAAAACCAAGTAATATTTCTACAGGTATGGCAATGAATAAAGCCGAAGCGATTTTTAGTGCGATGTACGGATTGGGAAGCGGTTTTAAATCCGTCAAACAAAATCTTTTGGGTGTAAATCACAACGGATTTATTAGAATTTACAACGAATTTGGAAAACGAAAAGGCATTAATCCATTATCTGAAAAAATGACTTTGACACAGTGGTTTATAGATCAGTTCTCACCAGCGGAACTTGTGGAATTACGCTTTATAATCCCTCACTTTTTTTAATTATGGAAATCTCAAAAATAGTACCTATCGCTGTAGGTGTTGCAGGACTTGGAGTATTTGTTTTTGCGGTAGCGCAAAGCAGTAAAAACAAAAGAAGTACAGCCTATTTAGATTCTGGAGTTGATGCTTCGAGTTTTAATGCCAGTCAAATTGCAACGGCTCTTTACGATAGTATGAAACAAGCCGATTTTACCAACACCCAAAAAAGGCAAGCCATTTTCACGGCACTTACTGGAGTTAGCGAGGCGCAATTTGCACAAGTCATTAAATCCTTCGGCTCTCGGTATTACAACACCCTTACAGGCAACACCTATTTTGCGCTTTGGCAAACGCCTGTAAAACATCCTTTAAAAATTTGGCTTAAAGAGGAGTTGAGTGAACAGGATTACAAATTATTAAAATCAAATTATCCTAAACAATTATAACAATGACCACAGAAGATAAATTATGGATTGGAGGCGGTATCGCACTTGCTGTTGGTGGTGGCATCTATTATTTTGTTCAAAAAGGCAAACAAGACAGCCATGATTTTGCTAGTGATATTCCTTATAGTGAAGTAGAAACTATTGAAACACCTATAAAAAAGCCAACACTTGCCACGCCTACAATAACACCAGTAAAGGCGCAAGTACCAGTTAAAGCAACTGTTTTAGCTGATAGTTTTAGATACAGCGTAGGTCAGGAAGTAATGGCAACAGGATTTAGTGGTACTAAAACCTACGATGCTCGAAAAATGGCAGACGGCAACTACATCAGTGATGGCGTTCGCAAAGCGACTTTTAAAAAAGGCGATAAAATCGGAACAATTATTTGGGTTGGTAAAAAACCAGATGGCACGTACCGCTATGTGGTACAACGAAATGGAGTGCTTTTAAATGATATTTACTGGATAGCCGACCAAGATGTTATTAAACCCATTGGTAAAGTTCTACCTACTGTGCCATCAGTTACAGCGGTAAGTACTACAGGACTAGACAGAAACAAAATACTAAAAAAAGGCAGTAAAGGCGTTGAAGTAAGAGCCTTGCAAACGCTGTTAAAAATCAAAGTGGATGGCGATTTTGGGCGCAATACTGAAAACGCACTATTTACCCAAAAAGGAGTTAAACAAATCACTTTAAATCAGTTTAAGTAATGGATAAGAGTGCCACAATATTGTTAGGGCTTGCCTTAACAGGGATTATAGTAGTCGCCACTTTACAGAGTGATACCAAACCCGAAACGCCAAAATCAGAGGACAAACCCGAATCTCAACCCAAAAAAGTAGTATTGTAATGGAATTTTTACTCTCAAATAGCATCACTTTTTTAAGCATCTTTAAAAAGTACAGCATCAGTACCCCAAGACGTATTGCGCATTTTTTGGCGCAAATCCATCAGGAAAGTGGCGGATTTACAAGGTTTGTAGAAAGCCTTAATTATACGCCCGAAGGACTTTTAAAAACCTTTGGCACAAGTAGAATTTCAAAGGCGCAGGCTACAATACGGCAGAACATCAGCCCACAAAGCAAATCAAGAGAAACTAGCTAATATTGTTTATGGTGGGATTTGGGGAAAGCTCAATCTTGGTAATACGCAGATTGGCGATGGATGGCGTTTTAGAGGTCGTGGACTAATACAACTTACAGGTAGAGCCAATTATGAGGTTTACAAAAAGTATTCGGGTCACGATGTAATTGCCAATCCCGATTTAGCCACACGAGCCGATATTGCCATTGACATTGCAGGTTGGTTTTGGAGTGTTAAATACAATCTTAATCCCATTGCTGATACTAATAATATCAGTTCGATAACCAAAAAGATAAACGGCGGATTAACGCATTTAACAGAGCGAGCAAAACAACTGAATTATTACATCACAGTGGATACACTTGGGATATTAAAAAAAAAAGTCAAGACCACAATCCTACATAATCCCTATTACCCTTTTTTCTCTGGGCTTTTGCATCTTGACACATAAATTTTACAGACAATGACAAAACAGCAATTAGTGGAATGGTTTACATCCCACTCTAAACAGATACTCGATTTTTCTTTATTTCTAATAATTGTAATTATGGGCGCAATAGTAAAAATAATCAAGCAAGTAAATCAAGGAGTTAAAGCCTCTTGGAAGTGGTTTTTAGCCGAAGCGATTGTATCGATTTTTGTAGCCCTTTTAGTCTATGGGTTCTTTGACCAGTTTTTACACTTTAACCAGCTTTTTACCTATATGGTTTGCGCTTGGTGTGGTTCATTTTCGACCATTTTTCACAAACGAATGGAAGATTTATTGGGGGCAATTTTTGACAAAATAAAACAGCTAATCGGTGCGAAAACATCTCTTTAACAAACTCGTGGAAGTAGCAGGAGTTTACTTTGGGTTTGATTTTTTTAATGCCCTTGAAGCCACCCAGATGCTACTTTTTACTTTAAAATCCACTTTTAAAAACAAAAAAAATGAAAACAATAATCCGTAATTTTTTAATCCTTACAAGTATTCTAATGCTGTTTTGTAGTTGTTCATCCACTAAAAAATACAAAGAGCAAAACACAATTGTACAGAGTGAACTAAAGCAAAATGACAGCACTAAAACAACTACAATAAATAGAGTAATTAACGATACGCTAATTACTCCAGTTGTTCAAAGTAATACAGGAAACAAAGTTTTGGATTCTTTAGTAAACGCCAAAGTTGATGAGATTTTGCAAAAGCTAAACACTGCCAAAACTTCGGGCGATAATGCTTACAGACTGATGTACGATAAGCTAAAAAAGCAATTGGAGTTTTACAGCAAAATATCACAGACTAAAAATGAGAGTTTGCAGGTAAAAAAGCAAAAGGATAAAGTAATTATTCAGATTAAAAAGATGCCCGTTGAGATTGTAAAAACCGCTAACAAAATTAGAGAAGTTTTTAATGGGATTGGGCATTTTGAGTTTGCTTTTTCTAGGGTTTAAGACATTTATTTTCATTAGAAATAAAACAAGTGTATGGTCATAAAAGCAAAACATATTGTAATTACAACAGCAGTTCTTGGAGCGGGTCTTTTGTACTACAGCAGTAAGATAGATAAATGGAAACAAACAATGGCAAAACTAAAAGCATTACCCACAGGATTTAGAAATTTTGATATTAATTTTAAGCGGATGCGCTTTAATTTGGATGTAACGCTTTTTAATCCAACAAACGAAAATTTCTCTCCCGATGGTGTTATTGCCGTAGTCAAACGAATTGTTATCAGTGATAAAACTGCCAAAAAAATTGCAACAATCACAGTTAATAAATCCTTTGTTTCTGTTCCTGCCAAAGGCAAGTTTGTATTAAAGGATTTGATAGTAGAGATTCCAATTGTAGAGAATTTATCCAATATGCAATCTTTGGTAAGTATTAAATCGGTCAATGACATTCAAATAGAAACCATTATCGGAGTTTTAGGTAAAGAATATTCAATAATTAAATAGTTATGAATTTAGTAACAGCCTTTAATAATTTAAACGGAAAACAGGTCTCTCGTAGTGCGCTTAGAAAACTACTCACTAGAGCCAAAAAAGAAAATCACTCTGATATTTCAAAGCGCATTAGTGCAGTTCTTAAAGACAACAAAGAGGCTCTTTTCACTATCGAGATACAGGATTTTATAACGGAACTCGGTCTTAGTGGCGCAGAGCAAGAGATTATTTTACCCACTTTGGAATACCAATCGGAGGAAGATTCAGAAGGGTTGAATGGATTGAATGGATTTCAAGATGACATTTACAGCTATATTACTGATTTAATTATCAATACCATTGAGAAAGTTGGGCATTTGCCTTGGCAAAAAGAGTGGGTTGGTTCTGGAAGCGATGGAACGGCAAAAAATTATGTAAGTAAACTGGAATATACAGGCATCAATTTTTTACTGAATTTCGATGTAAAGTTGGATGAGAATGGTAAAGGCTATTTAGTACCTATTGAATTTGAACAGCCTTATTATTTAACCTTTAATCAGATTGAAAAGGCTAAAGCAACACTAATTGAAGGTAGTGGTCACAGACGTGCAATTTATTATACTACAATTTTCGATTATAACAACGGCACGTTAAAATTTAAGACAACGGATAAAAAGAAGTTTACCGCCTTTGTAAAAGAACATTCTTTAACCAAAGAGGATTTAAAAGAGCATCTAGTTAAAATCCCAGTAATCAAATATTACAAACTTTTTAGAGCCGACCATTGCACGGGATTAAAATTTGAAGCAAAAAAGGTAAAAGCAAAAACAAAAGATGTAAATCCGATTGCAGAGGCACAATGGATAATTGACGGTTATAAAAATCCACCCAAATACACCTTTATTGGAGACAAAGCCTACTATCAACCTGCAACCGATACGCTCAATATGCCAATGATTGTGGCATTTAAAAATGAAGCATCCTATTACTGCACCTACTTTCACGAAATGACCCACTCCACAGGGCATTCCAAAAGACTGGACAGAGGAAACGATACTAGAGTAAGAGACGGAAGCAAAAAAGATAAAAGGGATTACGCTTTTGAGGAACTCGTTGCAGAAATCGGAGCTGTTTTTTTATGCGCAGAATCGGGAATATTATTTCAAACCAAAGACAATTCGGCAAAATATTTAAAAGGTTGGAATGATGCCCTTGTGAGTGAACTAGAGAACGACAACCGTTTTTTCTTAAAAGCATCGGCACAAGCTCAAAAGGCAGTAAATCATATTTTGGATAGAGAAATACAGCACGAAGACGAGGAACAAGAAAAAAAAGTGAAAACCGTTAAAAAAGCAACTCGCAAAGCTCCAGTAAGAACAAAGGTAAAAACTAGAGCAAAAGCAAAAACTAAATCGGGTTTGTCAATGGTTAGAGTGCCAAGAAAAAGAACTACTGAAGTAATTAAAAAAATAGCTTCAGAGCAAGTTGTAAAAGTGCAGCACAAAATAGATCCAAACAGTAGTTTAAGTAAACTCGCCAAATTAGGTTTTGTTTCTGCTGGTTCTGCTCCAAAAGAGGCAAGCGATGTTTTTACTTTAGGTGGAGAAATTGGAAAGTTTTTGCAAAAGCAACAACCACACAAAGCACTAATAATTATCAAAGGAAACAAGCACAGTTCCAAATCACAATTGGCAATGCAAATCGCTAATGCCTTTGGGGAAGAGCAAACACCAGTTGCCTACATCGATTATGAACAGGGCGGAATAGAGAGTAAAGATACGCTTGATAGCATCAACCGAAATACTTCCGAGCAAGGCAGAAAGTACATTGCCATAAAAGGCTATTTAGAGAAACCTTTTCAAGAGTTGCAGGATTTCTGCAAAGTGGTTAAAGTCATTATTGCCGATTCGGTAACGGATTTGAAAATTACAGCCGACCAGCTTAATTTTTTAAGAACCACGTACCCAAAAGTAATTTGGTGTTTCATATCTCAAGTAAAAGAAAACGGCGCAATGTACGGCGGTAATAAAATGGCACACAATCCTACTTCGGTAATTCATTGCTCCACCCATCAAGACCCAAAACAAAGGTTTGCAACACTGGAGAAAAACAGAGGTAACGACCTCACTTTAAAATACTCTATGTATTACAAAAAAATAGTTGGAGAAAACAATGAGCCAACAAAAAAAAGAAAATTATCATTTAAAGTTAACTAATTAAAATTCAAAATCATGGTAGCGAAAAAATCGAAATCGAAAACAAAAAAAAGAGTATCAGCAAAACAGTTATGTAGCAGAGTAATTGTGAGAGAAGGAGTGAAAAAAGACGGAACGCTCAAAAAAGGGTATCGTTACGTTAAGGGTGGCAGAGTGGTTAAAGCCAAAGCCAAGAAGTAAAAAAAAATGCGTGTTACAATTTTGTAACACGCATTTTTTTATGTTGATTAACTTCTAAACAGGCAAGGATTTTTCTCTTTTTTATTTTCAATCATTAGATGGAGCCTGGAGCCATGCTAATTACTGTTATTATTTTCTTCATTTTTGTAAATTTGATAGTAAATATATGGTACAAAATATAGACTAACAAATGTTCCTATAATCATTCCTCCAATTAATGTAATTGCTAATGGTTTTTGCATTTCGTTACCTAAGCCATCACCAAACAAAACAGGTATTAAGGCTAATATTGTCGTTAGAGAAGTAATTAAAATTGACTTTAATCTCATAGTACCACCAATTTTAATGGCTTTTTTCAACTCAATTCCGCTATTTTTCAACTCGTTTATTGTATGAATTTTTAAAATACTATCAGTAATTACAATACCACTCATTATAATAATTCCAATAACAGACATAATATTAATTGTTTCATTAAAAAGATAGAGGAATAATAATGCACCACCAATATCAATTGGTATCTCTATTAATATAATTAATGGTTGAATTAAAGATTCAAATTGAGCTGCCATTATTAAATATAGCATTAACATCGAAATAGTTAAGATTATTAGCATTTCACTTTTTAATCTATCTAATTCAAATATGTTTCCTGTAAATTCAATTTTATAATTTTTTTCAGATTTTATTTTTTCTTTAGTTAACTCTATTTTATTTTGAGGAATTGTAAACATTAATTTTGTGCCTAATTTGTCACCAAAAATTGTTTTAAAATCATTACTGATTCTCGTTTTCACCAGATTTCTTAATGGTATTAATTCTAGATTGTCGTTTTTAACAAAATTGTTATTTAAAATATTGTCAGCATTTGAATAGTTGTTTATTTTTATGGGAATAAATTTCTGAGATGTTTTTAAATTATCAATAGTATTTTGATTAAATAACGATTGGATAGTTTCTAATAAATTGGAATATGAAACGGAATATAATTTAAGATTTTCAAAGTTAACATCTATAATTATTTGATTTTGAAATGTTGCGATTGGTTTTCCATATTTTAAGGCAGATGCTATTTTTTCATGATCTTCAAAATTTATTTCTTCATTTGTTTTATTGCTATAAAAATTTGCAACAAGATTTCTTTCATCTGAACCAAAAATATATTCAAATAGATTTTTCTGAGGACTAAATTTATAGATTGCATTTGGATATTTTTCTTTTAAAATACTATCTATTTTATTCTTGGTTTTATTTATGTTTTCAATGCTTTTTTCTGCAATGAAAATGTTGGTTTCTGATAGACTTTTAGTTTGCTCCTTATTTAATAAATATTGATTTTCTCCTATTTCAGAAAGAAATAATTCAGAATCATTTTTATTTAATGATATTGTTCTCTCATAATTTTCTTTTAGTGTGATATTTTCATTCCAATCTATAAAGAGTTCAATTTCATTTTCACTAAATTTAGGAAGTTTTTCATAAGGAAGTTTTTGAATAAGAATGACACCAACGATTAAAAAAAAAGCAACTATAGAAAAGGTTAAGGTCTTTTTTTCAAAAAAATAATTAAATCCTTTTTCATACCAATTTTCAATATTATTTAAGCTAAAAGGTAGTTTATAATTAATAGTTCTTTTTTTAATATAATAAAAGAGAACTGGTATTATAAATATTGAAACTATAAGAGATGCTGTTAAGCCAATGGTAACTGCAATTGCTTGGTCATAAAAAAGAGCTCCACTAATACCGCTTAAAAATACCAATGGAATAAATATACCGCATGCTGTTAATAAAGAACTTATTAATGGCGTAATGATTTCTTGAATCCCTTCAACACATGATTCAAGAAGTGAATAGTCATTTTTTAACTTTTGGGATATATTATCAATAACGATTACTGCATTATCAATCATATTTCCAACACCTAAAATTAGTCCTGAAAGGGAAATAACATTTATTGAAATTCCAAACCAATACATAAATAAAAAACTTAAAAGTAGAGATATAGGAATGCTAAGTCCAATAATTATTGGTGATTGTAAGTCTTCTATAAAAAGAAATAAAATTATTATTGCTAATAAAGAACCTATAATTAAACTTTGTAATAAATTATCTATTGATAGTTTTAGAAGTTTTGTTTGGTCTTTTATTGTTTTAAACTCTAATTGTGGATAATCTTTTTTAAATTGATTTATTGTAGTGTTTAATGACTCTTCAAGATTGTTTACTCTTGCATCTGCTTGTTTTATAATCGCTATGTTTATACATCTTTCTTTATTGTAGAATGCAAAGCCCCTTTCCTGTTGGTTCTCGATACTAACTTTTGCAATATCTTTTAATTGTAGTATTCTGTCATTCTTTTTTAAATATATATTTTTTAAATCATCAATATTTTGTAATGGATTTGAAAATCGAAATTGATATTGATATATACCATTTTGAATTAATAAATTACCAAGTTCAAAATTATTTTCTCTAATAGTATTGATTATTTCTTGATGTGAAATAGATAGACTATTTGCTTTTTCTTCATCTATTTTAATGCTTATTTCAGGTTTTACTATGCCATTAATATCGGCTATTGCTACATCGGGTAATTGCTCAATTCTTCGTTTGATAATACTTTCTGTAAACTCACTAAGTTTCAAAAAATCAATATCATCATTGTTTTTATTATATATCGATAAATAAAGAATTGGTATATCAGATGCTGCTGCTTTTATAACTTTTGGTCGTTCAAGATCTTTCGGCAAAAAAAGTAATGCACCATCTATTTTTTCATTAGCTTCAATGAATGCATAATTAATATTAGTATTAAAGTCGAAAGTTAGTTTTATTACTGAAAGACCATCTCTAGATTCACTCTGAATATCTTTGATATTAGCAATTTGAAGTAGTTGATTTCTTAAAGGTTTTACAATAGCATTTTCTATGTTTTTTGCAGAACTATTTGGATATGATAATTGAATGGTTATTTCTGGGATAGCAATATCTGGCAACAACGAAGTTGGAATTTTAAAAATACTTATAGTACCTAAAATTATAAAGGCTAATGCTGTCATAAAAACAGCAATTGGACGTTGTATAAGATACTTTATCATTATTTATTTCTGATAAAGGTTTTTTTTACTTTTGCATCGTGTGCCAAGTTTTGGTTACCAGAAATTATAATGGTATCTCCCATTTTTAATCCTTCACTAACGGCATAATGTGAGTTATTTTCATCCACTATTTTTACATAATTCCATTTTGCAAAACCATTCTTTGTTGTAAACACAACTTCTTTATTTGAACGTAATACTAAGGCTTCTTTTGGGATGACAAGAATTTTCTCTAAAGTGTTGTTGATAATTATTTTAACATTCATTCCGTCAAATAGATGATTTGTATTAGAAGATATTTTGGCTTTAACTCTCACAAATCCTTCCTTGCTTACGGCTGGGTTGACTTCAATAATTTTTGCTAGAAACTCTTGATTGCTATTTGAAAACGATGTTAACGTTATATTTTGACCTTTTTTTACAAAAGACATTTCGTTTTCTAGAATATTAAAAATTACTTCTAGATTGTTTTGGCTTATTAGAGTACAAAAAACATCTGAGGATGAAATAAAATTACCATATTTACTGTTTAAATTAGCAATAATTCCTGAGAAAGGTGCTTTTAGAATAGTTTGGTTATAAAGTATTTCTGCATTTTCAAAATTGTTTTTTGCTTCAAGAAATCCAGCTTTAAATTGTATTGTTTTTAAAACATTTTTGGGAACTTCATTTTCATTTACTTGTCCATAACCAAAGTTTATTTTTTCTTCTATAAATTTATGTTTAGCCTTTTCAAAATCAATTTGTGCTTTGCTAAGTAAATTTTTTAAGAGAGAATTTTCTAAATTAGCAATTATGGCTCCTTTGCTAATTGTTTGACCATTGCTTACATAAACTTTTTCTAGTTGCTCATTTGTTTTAAAGCGCAACTCGCTTCTATCATGCGCTTCAATTTTACCATTAGCGAGAATTTGTTTATGAAAGCTACTTTTGTCAAGAACAGTGCAACTTACATTTGTTAAATTTGATGTTGTAGATGAGTTAACAATGTCATCCTGTTCTGCTTTTTTAGAACAAGAGAAAAAAGAAATTGCTGTAATAAAGTAAATAATTTTTTTCAATTTTTTTGTTTAATCTATTACTCTTCCTTTTATTATTATTTCGTTTTCAGTTATATCGTTTTTAATAAAAACTTTAGTTTTTTGGCTAAAAAACCCAGGGTTTTTATTGTCATATTCTACCTCAATAATGGTAAAGGAATTCTTTTTTATTGGGTCTTTTGACCATCTAATTACTGTACAATGACAACCCGGAGTTACTCTTTCTATTGAAATTTCTTGGTCGTCAAAGTTTAAGAGTTTAAATCGAGCTATAGATTTTTCTGTTTTTTTCTTGACGCCAATATCTATTTTCATTGGTTCAAATTTATAATTAAATGTTTGACTTGTACTTGATGATTTTTTGTAAAAAACAGCAATAAGTAAAACTAATATAAGTATTGCAATAATTTTATTTTGTTTGCCCGAAAGTATATTCATAATGTTTATTTTAATTTGTAAAATAATAAAACAGGATTTTCATAATCTTTTAATTTTTCCTCAATAGAAATGTTTAGTTTCTTTTGTTTATAAACTTGCTCTTTTGATTCTTTTGGTAGATTCAATAAGGAATAAACCACATTATTATCAATAACTGTAACGCACTTTTCATTATTTACTGCTATTGGAAAACCAAAGAATGGTAAATAATCGATATCGTTGTCAACTTTGTTTCCTCCAATAATTTTTTTTGTTCTTCTATCATAAAATAGTAATACGTTTGATTTTTTCCGTCTTTCGTAGGTAACACCTATCCAATCTTTATTGATAAAGTGATTCCCGTTAGAAAAAATCTTTCCATCTCTCATTCGTTTATTAAAAAAATCTTCTGTTTCATAAACAACATCATCTAGTTCTACTGCCTTATCATCAAAGTCAAAAGTTATAATGTTGTTTAGCTCGTTAGTATTTGGGTCATATTCATATATTGAGTTTTTAAATCTAGGAAAAACAGTAACAATACCATTATTTTTAGAAAGATAATCTCTTCCAAAATAGTCATTTTTTATCTCATCATCACTATACGGAAGACCACAACTTAAAACATTAAAATTTTCATCAAAAGTAATTAAATCTTTATTTTTATACAAAGAACCTAGATGTTCATTTGGTGTTAGTGTAGTGTAGTTTAGATATTTTGTATCATTAATTTTACGAATATTCCCAATTCTAAAAGGCAATCTTTTCTCAGCAATTAATTTGCCATTAAAATTATAGATAATACATTTAGATTGTGAACCATCAAATAGTATTACTTCTTTTTTATCGAAATCAACATCAAAATCGTAAATTTCATTAAACTCTCCTGGTCCTTCACCATGCTTATTAAAGCTAGTTATAATTTCACCTGTTTGTTTTGAACACGATTTTATTATTTTAGAATTGTATTGATCTAAAATAAAAACAATACTATCATTGAAAATAATTTTATCAATTTCGGCAAGTAATGTATCTCCTTTATCTTTTACAGATAGAATTTCAAAACTATCAATTAAATGTGATAATTTAAATTTGTTTTCAATAAAAGCTTCACAATCTAACACATTATTTTGATTATTAACTTTTATTTCTTTATTACTTATTTTAATGTTTTCTAATAACTTATCAAATTTGGTATCGGCTTTGTTTTTTTTATTGCAACTGATTATTAATAGAATAAAAAAAACAATCAAAATATTTTTACACATAATTTTTAATTTAAAACCCCAACAAATTGTTTATTGTTGGGGTAGATTTTAATCTATGAACAAAATGTTGACCAACATACTGACCAACCATCTCCACAAACCTTTTTTGTTCCTGCGTATGTTTCAGATGTCGTCGCAACGCCAACATAATCAAAACCGACTGTATTAGTTACAGTACAAGGAATTGTTTTACTTTTCCAAAACCAACCACTACCTGCATCTGTTACCGCAAAAGATTTTTGCGGAATTAACACAAAACCAATTGCAAGAGTTAATCCAAAAACCAGTGAATTTTTAACCAATTTTCTCATAAATAAATAGTTTTAAAATTATTATTGTGCTAATTAATAAAAAAAAAAGAACTTTGCAAGAAAAATAGTGTTTTATTTATGCAAAAAT
>NZ_JAYVFH010000068.1:0-2704 GCF_043773265.1 Flavobacterium sp.
TTATTAATTTATTAAATTAAAAGCTATCAAATCACTGTTTTTTTCTGTTGAATAAAATTTGTAATTAACAAATTCTTAAATAAATAATACTATGAGCGATTTTTATAAAAAAATAATTGATAATAATAAAACTTGGGTAGAAAGTCAAGTTGCACTTAATAAAGATTACTTTAAAGATTTGGCTAAAGGTCAAAGTCCAACATTATTATGGATTGGATGTTCAGACAGTAGAGTTCCTGCCAACGAAATAATTGGTGCTAAACCAGGCGAAGTTTTTGTTCACAGAAACATTGCAAACATGGTAGTTCATAGTGATATGAACATGCTAAGTGTTTTAGATTATGCTGTAAATGTTTTAAAAGTAAAACACGTTTTGGTTTGTGGTCATTATGGTTGTGGTGGAGTTAAAGCCGCAATGGGAAATGATTCTATAGGAATTATAGACAATTGGATTCGTCATATAAAAGACGTATATCGTTTGCATAATATTTATTTAGATTCAATTTTAGATGAGGAAGAACGTTTTAATAAATTTGTAGAATTAAATGTAAAAGAGCAAGTTTTCGATTTGTCTAAAACTTCTATAGTTCAAGCAGCTTGGCGAAACGGTCAAGAATTAACTTTGCACGGTTGGGCTTATGGCTTAAACTCTGGTTATGTAACTGATTTAGAAGTAAATATTAGTTCTAATAAAGATTTAGATTCAGTTTATCAATTAAAATTTTAATCTTCTTCAAGATTTTCATTAAACGCAGAAGGTAATAATTGCGGAATAAATTTTATCAATATTGGCAATAATAATGCGCCACCAGGAAGTAAAAAAATAGTTAATGATGGAATGCTTTTGCAAACATCTAATAATTGTTTTTTTACTTTCTTTTTTTCTTCTTTACTTAAATCATTTTTAGTAGATTTTGCTAATAAAGTAAGCAACTCTTTACTTTCAGACAGTTCTTTTACTAATCTTTTTTTATTTCTATTTATTAAAACTTCTACACCATTGGTAGTTTGATCATAAAAATGTTTTACAGGATTGGAATAATTAAAATATTGAATATTTTTTTTATTTTCACCAATAAATATATTTGTATTTGCAATACTTTCTTCAACAAAATTGGATGTTAAATTTAGTTTATCGCCTAGTTTGTGTAGAAAATAAATTTCGTCATTTTCTATAATTCCATCATTCCAAAGTGCCATTCCTGCCAAATCTAAAAGATAAAATCGTTCTAAATCGTTAGTAAAAAAATTGAAAGATAAATTTTCTAAAGAAACAGATTTATTTAAGTCAGAAAATTTAGTATATCTAACAGAAGCTTCGAAAAGTTTTATAAGCAAATCGTCGTTTTGAGTCTTTTTAGTTTTTAATTGTAATGCTAACGAAATTATTGTTAAAATTATTTCTTCTATTTTTTGTAAATATTTTTCAGAGATTTCTCCTTTTTCTAAATACATTTTAAAAGCTAAAATGTCTAAAAAAAGCAAAGCATTTGTTACTATATGCGAAAAGTTTTTACTGATGCTGTCTTTATTAGTTTGAACTCTTTGATTAATTAAACTTTCTAATTTTTGAGAATTAGTATTTGAAAGTAAATTTTTAAATAAAGAAAATCCTTTAGGATGCATTTCATTATAAAAAACCACAGCTTTTTCTATAAATACAGTAGAATTGGAGTCTTTAGTTTCATTGCAATAGGTTAAAAATAAAGAATTTAACAATGCAACTTTAGATGTTTCATCACTTTTCCAATTGGTAATATCTATAGTTTTAGAAGCATTTAAAGTAATAATATGTCCAAATATAAAACCACTTTCACGAATTTTTTTATAAAATGACAATGTACTTTCTGAAGAAAAAGAAGTTACGTTTTCAGAAAAATATTTGTCAATCCAGCCGTTTGCCGATGGGTTTATCATACTAATTTTTTCAAGCACAAAACTATAATTTTTTTAGCTTTGTAGCATAAATTTAGAACTAATTTTAATTACTTAATCTACTTTATTATTGCAGAGCAAGCAACTCTTCCACCAGCATTTCCTGTTGGTTGTGTTGTAAAATCGTCTGGATTTTCGTGTATTATTAAACCTTTATTTAAAATATCTTTAGTAGCATCAGTTCCACCAATTGCCCATTTATCAGTTTTAAAATAAACTGTTCCGTTACCATAAGTGTCTGTTGTAAAATTACCAATATCACCCAAATGATGTTCGGCTTCACCCCATTTTCCGTGTTTTTTAAACGTTGGATTCCAATGTCCACCAGCAGAAGATGCATCAGCAGCAGAACAATCGGCTTTTTCGTGAATGTGAATGGCGTGAACTCCAGGTTTTAATCCTGTAATTTTTGCTTTTAAAGTTACAAAGCCATTTTTTTCTGTAAAAGTTGCTGTACCTTTTACTTCGCTACCGCTTTTTGGTTCAAGAGAAATTGAAACTACATTAGAAACAGAACTCGCATTAGATTTACAAGCTATAATTGCAAGAGTTGCAACAATAAAAATTAAAAGAAACTTTTTCATAGTATTTGATTTTATTCAAATTTAATGATTTTAAAATTGCTTTCTTTAAAATTTATCTTAAGATTTAATTTTATTTTTTATACTAAATGATGCCTTTTATTATAAAAATTAAACAATGTTTCATTAACATCTTTTAAATGTGGAGTTAAAAATATTTTCTCACCTTTTACGTTATTAGTCAATTC
>NZ_JAYVFH010000069.1:0-6131 GCF_043773265.1 Flavobacterium sp.
TAAACATTTTTATGTAAAGTTATTCCATAATCTCCTGCTGTATAAACCCAAATTGGTTTACTTATTTTTAATCCTTCGTCAATAAAATTATTAACCCAATTTTGTAATGGTTTATTTTTATAAAAGTAATTAATATCAATAGAAACAACAACTATGTCTGCTTGTCCAATTTTTGAAACAATTTGATAATAACTTTCTAATTCCGAACCTTTTTTATAATGTAAATCAAAAAGTAATGGAAAAATTATTTTTCTGTTTTCGGGTTTCAAATAATTTGAATCGGTAAAAATATTTATCATTAAAATTAGAATTTAAAACAAAATTAAATGAATTAAAACAGAATAAATAATTATTTTAAAAAATTAATGCAGTACTTAATTAAAAATAATATTTTAAATTTGAAAATTAAGAATTTCTTTTTTAAACAAATATGAAACATACAACTAAAACTTTAATATTTAAAAGTTTAAATCTATTACCAAACAAAATTGGATATTCATTATATCATAAAATGCAACATTTTTTTGATCGTTCTAGTATTGAATCAAAAGTAAAAAAGTCTGAAATAACGATTAATAAAATAATTGAAATTTGTAATGAATTAAAAATTGAGTCAGCAAATAAAATAATTTTCGAATTTGGTTCTGGTTGGTTGCCTATAATGCCTTATTTTTTTATTTTAAAATGTAAAGTAAAAAAGGTTTTTACTTATGATATTAATCAACATTATGAAAAAAAAGTAATTATAAAATTTAATTCCATTTTTTCTAAAATGTATGATTTTAATATAGATATTGATGCAAATAGCGACTATAATTTACCAAAATCTGTTGAATATTTTCCATTAAAAAACATTATAAACGAAGATTTTTCGAAAGCAGATATTGTTTTTTCAAGATATGTTTTATCTCATGTTGAAGAAAATGATTTAATAAATATGCACAAAAAATTTAAATCAAATTTAAAAAAAGGATCATATATCATACATTTTATTTCTCCTAGTGATTTAAGACAACATGGTGACAAATCAATATCGATGTATGATTTTTTAAAATACAGTAAAGAAGAATGGAGTTCTATCATGACCAAATTTGACTATCATAATAGATGGCGTTTACCACAATACATTGATTTATTTAAATCATTAGATTTTGAAATAGTGTATAATTCTTATGAAAGTGTAGAACAAGGTTCTTTGAATCAAAAACTATTTAGAGAATTAAATTTACATGAAGATTTTAAAAAATATAATGAAGAAGAGCTAACTGCTGGTAATATTATATTTGTTTTGAAAGTTTAAACTTCTTTATTCCAAATTTTTATTTTTTTACTACTTGATATTCTATTTTTCACAAATGGTAAATCTCTAATAAAAATTGTATTAAATTGTGTTGTGTTATAACTTTCAAGTTGAATTAATTCTTTTTCGACAGGATTGTATTTATAAGGCAAAAATCCATAATTTACAATCAATTGATATACTTCTTCATCCAGAATTCCATATTTTTTTCCAGAATTATTTAGTTCTATTATTATTGCTTTTAAATTAGTGTTTTGGAGTGTTTTTGATGCACCATTTAAAACAAATTTTTCATAACCTTCAACATCCATTTTTATTAATGCAATTGTTTCGTTTAAAGAAATTAAATCAATTGTAGAAACTGGAATTTGAATTGCATTTGGATAATTTGAATTTACAATATGATTCATGTCTTGATTATCCGAAGAAAAAAACAGGTTTGAAACTTCGTTTGATAATCCAATATTAAATGGAAAAACTAATTGATTAAGGTTGTTTATGTTTATTTGTTTTTCAAGTTTAACAAATGTAGAAGGTATTGGTTCTATTGCTATAGATCTTGCTTTTGAAATACCCGAAGCTATAAGTGAATAATGCCCTAAATTAGCGCCAATATCTAAAAAGGTATCTTCACTTCTTAAAAAGTGAACAGTAAACATAGATTCATTTACTTCATAAATTCCAAAATAAACATTACCAATTAATCCTGAATCACCTTTAGAAATAATAAATTTTAATTTTTCTATTCCCTCATAAATAATTTCATTTTTTACTCTTAAAAGAATGTTATAATAAATATATTTAAACATTGCTTTAGTAATATTGTCTTTTGTAATAGGATTCTTTTTAAATCGATTAAACATTAATTTTAATCTACTAATAATTTTCATTGAGATTTATTTTTTAATTCTTTCGCCCATTTAATACTTTGATTCCATTGTTTATTAAAGTAATTAAAATATTTTATTGGATTTTTTATGTTTTGCTTTTTATAAAACTTGAAAAATAGCACTGTTTTAAAACCATTTATTTCTTCATCAGTGCAATGCAGTATTTTATACAACATTACTGTTGGAGATGGTTTTGGTTGTATTTCGTCTTTTTCCCAATCAAATACAAATTTAGTTCTAAATCCACCAATTGGCGCTTTTAGGTGAAGTATTCTAGGAAAAGGCAAAAATGAAATATCTGCTCCTTGATTTCTAATTTTTTTTCCAAAATCAATATCTTCACTATATCCAAATTCAAATCCCAAATCAAATCGAATTTTTTTAACCACACTAGATAAAACAAAACTGCTACATGTACCAAAACTTTCCCATTGACTTGGATTGATATTTGGTATTTGCTCACCTTGTTTTAAACTCGCCAAAGTAGCTGCTTTAATATTATTTACTTTACAATTATGTAAACATTGATTTAAAAAATTAGCATCAAATCGAATATCATCATCTGCAAAAAATATCCAATCGCTTTCTATTTTATCAAGTGCAATATTTCTAGCATTACATGCTCCAAGTGTATTTGTAAAAAAATGTTTAATTTGAAATGGCCAAGGTTCGGTTAAAATATAATCTAATTCTGAAGATGAATTTTTAATAGCATTTTGTTCAACAATTATAACATTTTTTGGTAGATATGTTTGATTTTTTAAATCGCATAAAACATCATATAAATATTTTTTTCGACCAATAGTTGGTATCAAAACATCTATCGAATCGGTATATATAGTATTTATATCATCTTTTGTTTTGGGGATTTCATATTTTGATATTTTAATTTGTTTAAAAAACAAACTGTTTAATAAAGCCAAAAAAGGGAATTTTTTATTGAAAACTACATAATCAATGAATAATAAGAAAACCCATTTTGATTTATTATGCTGTTTAATAAATTTAAATATTTTAAAATTTGATGCGTTTATATTTTTTAAATCTACTATATTTTTTACATCTAACAAAAGTTGTGGTTCTGAGTAACAAAACAATCCTAACGGTTGGTAAATTTTAGAAATTGAATTTATATAATAATCAAAATTTTTATTGTTTTTTATTTTATTTTTAATATCCAAAAATAATGCTGCATTTGCAAAACCTACATGACTACTCATTTGCCAAGTTGGATAGGTAATTTTTTTATTTATGTTAATAAAAGGACTATTTTCAACATAACCAATTGCATTTGTTAAATAATTAGTTTCAAATGGGTTGTATGTTTTTATTGTATTGTTATTGATTTTTTGATTTTTTATAAAATCTAAATTGATTTTTGTATGTAAAAATTGATTACACCAAGCAATTTTTTCACTAGGATATTGAATTGAAATTCCTTGAATAACCTCGATAATAGAATTGTCTTTTTTAAATGTTATTTCTAAATTATTACTAGATATAACATTTTTAATTTTATTTTTATCGTGATAAATTATTATCATTTTTTTTCAATTATAGATTTATAAAAATCGATATTCTGATTAACAATCTTATCAATATCAAAGACTTCTTCAACTCGTTTTCTAGCTTTCTCACCTATTTGACTACATAAATCATTATTTGAAAAAATATCTAAAATTCTATCTGCAAACTTTTGATGATCTTTTGGATGAACCAAATAACCACTTTCACCGTCAATAATCAATTCGTTTGACCAGCCAAAATTACTATTAACTACTGGTTTACTCAATGCCATAGATTCTATAGTTACCATACCAAAAGTTTCTGCAAAAGTAGGAAAAATACAAACATGTGCGTTTTTGATATATTGTTGAACTTCTATGTAAGGGATTTTTCCAAGATAGTTCACATTTTTATTATCAAAAAAAGTTTCTAATAATTTCCAGGTCGATTTTGATTTGGTTTGCAAATCAAAGGTATCACTCCCAATTAATATTAATTTAGCATTTGGAAATTGTTTAGATATTATGCTGAAAATTTTTGGTATTTCAAAAATTCCTTTTTTTCTAATTATAGAACCTAAATATAAAATAGTTTCTTTTTCATATTTTTCTGGATTAAGGTTATGAAATTTTGATAATTCTAATCCGTAATTTATTGTTTTAATAGGTTTGTTTTTTATATGAAATAATTTTTTAGACAAATCACCAGCAAATTTTGTTGGAGCAATAAACGCATTTGCTTTAGAAATTGCTAATTTTTCGAAAAATTTATTTTTGAATTTTTGTTTTCTATTTTCAAGATGACAAAAATAGGCGTCACTGCCATGAAATCTAATTACTAATGGTATTCTAAAATTCATAATAGCACTAAAACCTGTCCAATCTGGCGCTTCAATTATATCTATTTTTTTTGAAATTATTACTTTATTAATATAATTTTGAATATGTTTATTATAAAAATACCACGTTCCAAATTTGTAATTTTTTTGTTTTATTAAATGGATTTCTAGGCCAGCTTCAACAATTATTTCATCGTTTTTTTGACCATAAACAAACATTGTAACTTTTTCTCCTTTACGAGTTAAGGCGTCTGCTAAATTTTTTATACTTGTACCTATTCCGGCAGCATGGATAACTTTAGGATGTGGATATTCAGGGGTTAAAAAAGCGATATGCATAGTTAGTTTTTAAAAAAATCTGAAATTATTTTAGAAGTAAATATTTTTGCTCCTTTATCATTCATATGTCCGCAACTCGAAAAGTATTTATCGTCGGTGACTATATTTTCATAATTATGAATTTCTGGATATAGTTTTTTTACATTTTTAAAGTATTCTCGATTATTACAACCAGTACAAATAGGTGTTGTTAATGTTATCAAATTTATATTGTTTTGTTGACATATTTTTTTAATTAATTCATAACTTTTATTTTTTTTAGGATAGTATTTAGAAATGTCTAATTTTAAAACACTATTTTTTTCATATAAAGGATAGTAACCAAAGTGATCAAAATCTTTTGATTTTTTATGAATAGATGCAAAAAACATTTCTCTAAAACCAATTTTGCTTTCATAATTTATATATCTGTAAAAAGGAATGTAATAAACTTTATTAAAATTAGGTAAATCTTTATAATATTTTTTTATAGTTTTAGAGTTATGAATATAAGGCATAAAACAAGCTCTTGTACCTTCAGAAAAACCATCAGTATTAATATTTAAATCTACTTCGAGTATGATGTTTTTTATTTTGTAATTTCTTTCAATCATGAGTTCCAAAAACAATGCATCTTCTGACAATCTTGACCCTGACATTCCATAATTAAAAGTTTTTATACCTTTTTTATTAAACATTTCGGCATCAAAATGATTGTTTGCTCTTGAAGATCCAAGAATTATTAAATCATATTTTTGAGGTTCAGAATTAAATACGAATTGAATTTTATTTCTATTATATGAATTTAAGTAAATGTATGTATAAAATATATCTGCTAACAATAACATTGCAAATGATATCATTAGAATTTTAAATACATAAATAAGAAATTTTTTCATTAAAATTGAAAATATATAAACTGTTTTATATCAGAATAAACACCTAACATAATTATTGCAAAAATACATATTGATAGCTTTAATAAAATATGTTTTCCAAAAAAAGGATGATCATATTTTCTAGAATTCCATTCTATAACAATAAATAAGACAATAAGAGTTAATAATTCATGTGAATATCTTTCAATTGAAAGATATTGCAATTTAAAATTGAAATCAAAAATTACAATTTTTTTTATATATTGAAATGCTATTACTATAGTTTTTGCTCTAAAAAATATCCAAGCTAAACAAGTTATTGCAAATGTTAAAGCTATATTGGTTACGTTTTTTATTGTTAAAGTTGCCGTTTGTATATTTTCTCTATTTTTATTTAATAT
>NZ_JAYVFH010000070.1:0-4800 GCF_043773265.1 Flavobacterium sp.
CCAATCAAATGAAAAACCAATTCTATCTAATTGTTCACGGTAACGTGCAATGTTTTCACGAGTTGTTTTTTCTGGATGTTGACCAGTTTGAATAGCATATTGTTCTGCAGGCAAACCAAAAGAATCATAACCTTGCGGATGCAAAACGTTAAAACCTTTATGACGTTTGTATCTTGCAACAATATCAGAAGCAATATAACCAAGCGGATGACCAACATGCAAACCAGCACCAGATGGATATGGAAACATATCCAAAACATAATATTTTGGTTTATCTGAATTATTATGTGCCTTGAAAGTTTGGTTTACAGCCCAAAATTTTTGCCATTTTTCTTCTATTTTTTCGTGAAAATATTTCATTCTTGTATTAATTATTATTTTAATGAAATAAATTTTTTACAAATTTAAATCAAATTTTATTTGAGATTATTAAAATCAATTCTATAAAATGTAAGAAATGACTTTGTTTATAATTATGATTAATTCTGTCAAAGTTAATCGAAAGTTAATGTTAATGGTAATTGGTCGCAAATTTACGTTTAATGTACTAAAATCAAAACTTTAAACGTTATAAACTATGAATAAAGAAATTGTTTATTATTTTTACACCTTAAAACAGAATGTATGTCATCAAATTTTGATAAATTTCAGAAACGCAGAGTTATCACTTCTTATGTTTCAGTTGTATTGAGTGTGTTTTTAGTCTTATTCTTATTAGGAATGTTAGGACTTTTTATCATCAATTCGAAAAGATTATCTGAAAACTTTAAAGAAAATATTCCGATGACGGTTTTCTTTAAAAACGATGCTAACGATAGTGTTTTCAAACAATTTGATGCCGAATTGAAAGCTTCTAAATTTGCCAAAGATTATAAATTTGTTTCCAAAGAAGATGCAGCCAAAGAACATGAAAAAGTTTTTGGCGAAAATTTTATGGAATTTCTTGGTGCAAATCCTTTATATAATTCTTATGACATTCACTTAAAAGCTGATTATGTAACCAATCCTGGTTTTTCTACAGCAGAAAATCAATTACGTGCAAACCCAATGGTTGCTGATGTAGTTTATGACAAACAATTAATTACTTTAGTAAACGATAATATTAAAAAAGTAACAATGTGGGTTTTAATAATAAGTTTAGTATTTACAATTATTTCTTTTTTATTGATTAATAGTTCGCTTAGATTATCAATTTATGCCAACCGATTTATCATTAAAACTATGCAAATGGTTGGGGCAACTAAAGCATTTATTAGAAAACCATTCGTACAAAGAAGTATTATTTTAGGAATTGTTGGTTCGATTTTAGCAGTTTTAGTTTTGCTTGGGGTTTTATTTTATTTAAATACCAATTTTCCTGCCTTAGATGTTTTTAAAGATGTAGAATTAACAATTGCAGTTTTAGTTGGAGTTTTGGCTCTAGGGGTTTTAATAACTTGGATAAGTACACACTTTGCAACTCAACGATTCTTGAATTTAAGAACTGATGATTTGTATTAAAAAAGAAAAAATATATTAACAACAAATATGAACGAGATTTCTTCGTTCCTAGAAATGACATTATGAAAGCAAACGAAGATAAAAACGGATTCCTTTTTGAAGCAATCAATTACAAAATTTTATTAATTGGATTGGCAGTTATTGCACTTGGATTTATACTAATGAGTGGCGGAGGAAGCGAAAACCCTAATGTATTTAATGAAGCTGAATTGTTTAGTTTTAGAAGAATTAGAATTGCGCCAACTGTAGTTTTAATTGGATTTGGAATAACTATTTATTCGATTTTTAAAAATCCAAATAAATAATAAATGAATTATTTTCAGGCAATACTTATTGCAATTATTGAAGGATTAACCGAATATTTACCAGTTTCTTCAACAGCACACATGATTTTTGTGAGTTCCTATTTTGGAATTCAAAATGATGAATTTGTAAAATTATTCCAAGTTGCTATTCAATTTGGAGCAATCTTAGCGGTTGTAGCTTTGTATTGGAAAAAGTTTTTTGATTTTAAAAAGATAAATTTCTATATTAAACTTGCTTGTGCAGTGATTCCAGCTTTGATTTTAGGAAAATTATTTGATGATAAAATTGATGCTGTTCTTGGAAACCCAATTCCAATAGCAATTGTTTTAATTCTTGGCGGAATTGTTTTGCTATTTATTGATGGTCGATTTAATCATCCAACAATTGCCAATGAGCAAGATATTACTATTAAAAAAGCTGTTACAATTGGATTTTGGCAATGTTTGGCAATGATGCCAGGAACAAGTCGTTCTGCAGCATCAATAATTGGAGGAATGCAACAAGGATTAACTAGAGAAACTGCAGCCGAATTTTCATTTTTCCTTGCAGTTCCTACTATGCTTGCCGTTACAACTTATTCCTTATTTTTAAAAACCTATGAGGTTTCGCAATTAAAAGGATATGAATTATTGACTCAATCTAATGAAAATATGAAAATGTTTTTTATTGGAAACTTAGTTGCTTTTATTGTTGCATTACTAGCAATAAAATTCTTTATCGGAATTATAAAAAAATACGGATTTAAACCTTGGGGTTATTATAGAATTGTGGCTGGGATTATATTGTTGTTTTATTTTTCTTTTAACAAATAAGTTTTGAAAACAACCGAAGATTTTCTTGAAGGTCAATTGTTATTAATTGACAAACCATTAACTTGGAGTTCTTTTCAGGCGGTAAATAAATTGAAATATGTTTTAAAAAATAAATACAATCTTCCTAAAAAATTTAAAATTGGTCATGCTGGAACATTAGATCCTTTGGCTACAGGATTATTAATAATTTGCACTGGAAAATTCACAAAAAGAATTACAGAAATTCAGGCGCAAGCCAAAGAATATACTGGAACTATAACTGTTGGAGCTACAACGCCAAGTTATGATTTAGAAACACAAGTTGATTTTACATTTCCAACTTTACATATAAATGAAGCGTTTATTTTAGAAACAACGAAACAATTTATTGGCGAAATAGACCAAAAACCACCCATCTTTTCTGCAATAAAAAAAGATGGAATCCGACTTTATGAACATGCTCGTGCTGGCGAAGAAGTTGAAATTGCTTATAGAAAAACTACAATTCACGAATTTGAAATTACAAGAATCGAACTTCCAGAAATTGATTTTAGAGTAACTTGTAGTAAAGGCACATATATTCGTTCACTGGCTTTTGACTTTGGAGTTGCCTTAAATTCTGGAGCACATTTGTCTAAATTGAGAAGAACAAAAATTGGAGATTATGATGTAAAAAATAGTATTTCTCCATCAGATTTTGAGAATACTTTTATTTAAACTTTCATCAATTCCATAATTTCTGTTTGTGTAGAAATTCCTTTATCGTTTAAATACCATTTTTGCAATTCTATTTTAGCTGTTTCATCAATAATTCCATGTTTAGTTTTATAATCAAGAATTAATTTTTTCGCTCCTTGCGGTCTTGGTCCAAAATGATTTATTACTTGTAAAGTATCTTTTTCAATAATAATTACAATTGGAATTGATTTGCTGCCGTTTGTTAAAAAAAGTTTCATTAATTCATCATTCTCATCACGAAGTACAATTCTAAAATCAATTTTACTAGATTCTAAACTCATTTTATTTATTATTGGTAAAATTTGAGCAGCATCGCCACACCAACCTTCAGAAATTACTAACCAAATATAATTTTTATTCAAATTTTCTAGAAATAATTTTACTTCTTGATTAATTTCAATTGTTTTATCCAATCGTTTCATTCTAGTTTGATTGAGTTCTGCATAGTGATACAAATCTTCAGATTGTTCATTTCCAGTAACTTTTCCTTTCTTTAATAAACTAGAAATCAATGATTTATATTCAACATAATTAATACTATTCTTCAAACTATTTTCTAAGTTATTTTTCATAATAAAGATTTAAACGTCAAATTTACAAATAGCAATTATAAAAATTTGATAACTTCAAAAAAATCAATATTAAAAAATAATGAAATGTTTATATTTGCAACACAAAATTGAATCTTAATTAAAAAGATTCTGAACTAAATTCAGAATAAATGACTTGAGCGTAAGCGACAGCATTACACAAATAAAAAAAATAAAAAAGAGTAATGAAATACAAAAGAATTCTTTTAAAATTAAGTGGCGAAGCATTAATGGGTGAACGTCAATATGGAATTGACCCAAAAACACTTTCAGAATATGCTGATGAAATTAAGCAAATTCACGATCAAGGTGTAGAAATTGCCATAGTTATTGGTGGCGGAAACATTTTTAGAGGTGTTGCTGGTGCAAGTAATGGAATGGACAGAGTTCAAGGCGATTATATGGGAATGTTAGCTACAGTTATTAACGGAATGGCTTTGCAAGGTGCGCTGGAAGATAAAGGAATGTTGACACGATTGCAAACGGCATTAAAAATTGAAGCAATTGCCGAACCATATATTAAAAGAAGAGCAGTTCGTCATCTTGAAAAAGGAAGAATTGTAATTTTTGGTGCAGGAACAGGAAATCCATATTTTACAACAGACACAGCAGCCGTTTTACGTGGTGTAGAAGTTCATGCCGATGTAATTTTAAAAGGAACAAGAGTTGACGGAATTTATACTGCCGATCCAGAAAAAGATAAATCTGCAGTGAAATTTGATTATATTTCGTTTGAAGATGTGCTAAAAAAAGGATTAAACGTTATGGACACAACAGCTTTTACATTGAGTCAGGAAAATAAATTACCAATTGTGGTTTTCGATATGAATAAAAAAGGCAATTTGCTTAAAATTTGTGAAGGAGAAAACGTTGGA
>NZ_JAYVFH010000071.1:0-20857 GCF_043773265.1 Flavobacterium sp.
TTCTTCCGGCAGCATTTATTCTTGGCGCAATAATAAAAACAACATCTGTTATTGTCAACACTTTTTTCTTCACATTTTGAATGAGTGCTTTTATTCCTGGACGTGGATTTGTATTAATAACTTCTAATCCAAATTTGGCTAAAACTCTATTTTCACCAGTCATTGGAACAATATCTGCTGCAATTGCAGTGGCAACCAAATCCAAATAAATAACCAAATTATCAATGGTTTGATTTCTGTTTTCTGCCAATGCTTGTATGAGTTTAAAACCAACACCACAACCACAAAGCTCATCATATGGATAAAAACAATCGTCACGTTTTGGGTCTAAAACTGCAATTGCGTTAGGCAATTCATTTCCTGGTCGGTGATGATCGCAAATAATAAAATCAATATTTTTTTCATTTGCATAAGCAATATGCTCGATTGATTTTATGCCACAATCTAATGCAATTATTAGTGAAATTCCGTTGTCGTCGGCAAAGTCAATTCCTTTATAAGAAATGCCGTAACCTTCATCATATCTGTCAGGTATGTATGTGGCAACGTTTGGATAATAACTTTTTAAATAACTTGAAACTAGTGAAACAGCAGTTGTTCCATCTACATCATAATCGCCAAAAACTAGAATGTTTTCGTTATTTTCGATAGCTTTTTCAATTCTAGAAACTGCTTTATCCATATCTTTCATTAAATATGGATTGTGTAAATCGTTTAAACTTGGTCTGAAAAATGTTCGTGCTTGCTCGAAATTTTCAATTCCTCTCTGAAATAATAATGTAGCAATAGTTTCATCTACTTGAAGTTCGTTTTGTAGTTTTTGAACTTGTTCTTTTTCTGGCTTCGATTTAATTGTCCAACGCATAGTAATTATGAATTAAAAATTAGGATTTATGTTATATTGGCGTGTAAATGTTTTGCAAATGTATAAAAATCAATACATAAACCCAAATAACCAAACTGGGATGTAATTTCCAAAACCAATTTCGATATTGTCTTTGGCAATAAATGCGTTTGTAGTATTTTTTATTTGTGCTTGTGTTTTCCCTTTTCCGCCAACTTCAAAAGTATATTTTTGGTTAATTAAAAAATCGGCTTGTTCTGCTAGATGTATTGTTGCCAAATATTTAAACTGATTCACAAAAAATGTTTCTCTCAAATTACCAATATTTGTATTGTCTGATGCCATTGCAAACATTAAATTGGTGTTGTTTAAATACAACTTTTCGGGTTTCGTTAATATGCCAATTCCTTTTGTCGGTTTATACAATTCGTTTACTAATCCTGCTCGTTCCAACTGTTTTATTGCCTCAATAAGAACTGCTCTTGACGCACCAATTCGCTCACTTAATTTTGTGATATTTGGAGTAAATGGTGCACTTGTAGCAATGGCGAACAATAATTTTTTTAGCTTTACTATTAAATCATAACTTATATTGTCAACCGCATTTATATCTATTTCTATTATTAAATTAATAGTATTTAATAACTTTTGATAATAAAAATCAGGATTTTCTTTGTAGTAAGGATATGCACCATATTCTAAATATTTTTTAAATAACGGAATTGGTTTTATAACTTTTAAAATATCTTGAGCTATTTGATTATGATTTTCTAAAATAGTCTCTAATGTATAAGCATCAAATTTTATCTTGGTTTCAAATTCTATAAATTCTCTAAATGACAATTCTTTCAAATTATAAGTTATTGCTCTTCGGCTTAAATCCGATTCTGATTTATAGATTTCCAACATTGATGATGATGTGAAAATCACCTTCAAATCTGGATTATTGTCATAAATTAATTTTATTTCTCTTGACCAATTCGGATATTTATGAACTTCGTCTAGCAACAAATATTTTCCTCCCATTTTAGAAAAATTGTCTGCCAGTGAAACCAAAGTATTTTGCAAAAAAAACAAATGGTCTAAACTTACGTACAAAGTTGTATTAATATCTAGATTTTTCTTTGCATGCTGTAACAAAAATGTCGTTTTTCCTGAACCTCTTGCTCCTTTTACTGCAATTAATCGATTGTTAAAATCCATTTTATCTACAAGATATCTTTGAAATTCTAACGACGTTTTATTTATTTTTTGCTGAAATTGATTAATTAATTCTTCCATATTGTTATTATTACATGACAAAAATAGTATAAATTGTTATGTAAAACTAACAAAAATTTATTTTTTTGTTTTTTGTAGATAACGAAAATGAATAAAACTGTTAAGTACAAACAACATTTTTATATCATTTTTGTTAAGCCAACACAGCAATTATTTGATTTTTCCACCAACCACAACAACAATTTCACCTTTGGCAGGTTTAGCTTCATAATGTTTTAAAACTTCTTCGGCAGTACCACGAATAGTTTCTTCATGTAGTTTAGATAATTCTCTAGAAACAGAAATTGGTCTTTCGGCTCCAAAATACTGAACAAATTCAGCTAAAGTTTTAATTAATTTATGTGGAGAAACATAAAAAATCATTGTTCGGTTTTCTTCGGCAAGTGCTAAATATCGAGTTTGTCTTCCTTTTTTTTCGGGTAAGAATCCTTCAAAAATAAACCTATCGTTAGGTAATCCACTATTTACTAACGCAGGAACAAAAGCAGTTGCTCCAGGCAAACAATCAACTTCAATATTATTTTCTACACAAGCACGAGTTAATAAAAACCCAGGATCGGAAATGGCTGGTGTTCCAGCATCAGATATTAAAGCAATTGTATCGCCAGATTTTAATCGTGAAATTAAATTTTCAACAGTTTTGTGTTCGTTATGCATGTGATGACTGTGCATGTGCGTTGAAATTTCATAATGTTTCAACAATTTTCCACTTGTGCGCGTGTCTTCTGCAAGAATTAAATCGGCTTCTTTTAGAACTCTAATGGCTCTAAAAGTCATGTCTTCGAGATTGCCAATTGGAGTTGGAACTATATAGAGTTTAGACATTTATGAAAATTTTCTTTCTACAAGTTCCATGAAACGTTCTTCATAATCTTCTTGACCTTTCCAGTTTTCGTAATCTGGTTTTATCATTTCGGTTATAAAGTTTTTAGCGTCAGAAAAAGTGTCAAACGTATTTAATTGCGATAAAACTCGATTAAAATCTTCGCTACTATTGGCAAATAAATATTTTACAAATCCAACTCTGTCGTTTAAACCAATGTTTATTCCGGTTGACGTTTTTTCATTTAAAGAAATTGTATTTTCTTTTTTATCCTCAATTATTGTTTCTGACTTTTCTTCAAATATCTCTTTCTTGGATGATGCTATTGATATATCGTTTGGTTTTACAAAAACTGGTTCACTGTAATTTTCGCCTAATAAATCTTCAAATGAAATTTGTTTTTGCTCTTTTTTTGGTTCTTCAACTTCAATTGGAGTTTCTGTGGTCAATTCAAATATTGGTTCAAAATCTAAATCGTCTTTTGCTTCACCAACAGGAACTTCTTCATCATTTTCATTAATTTCTCCAACAATAACTGGTTCTTCTTCAGCAATTGGTTCATCGGCAACAGCTTCTTCTTGCACTTCTGACTCTTCTAATGATGTCACAATTTCTTGCTCAACTTTGTCTTCAATTGCTTCTTTTTGTTCTTCAACAACAATTGGTTCTAGAACAGTTTCAGTTTTTTCTTTTGCAATTTCAGGAGTTTTTATTTCTAATGAAGCTGCTAGTTTTTCTTCTAATTCTTCTCTAGGAACTGTAGCTTTTACTTGATCATAATTATCGCCATAAAACTTTAGTACCGTTAGCGTTTCATATAATTTTTGAGTTTCTAGATATAATTGGTCTATTTCTGATTTATTTTTTAGCTTTAAAACTCGGTGAGCAATGCTCATTAATTCAGCTTCCAATCTTTTTTTCATAATATTTTGAAATTATAGTGACTTGCTTATTTTATCTTAAATTTTATTTTTACCAAAGGAAAGAAACAACCTTTAATAACAATATTTTTATTTTTGTAAATTAGTGTTTGTGAATCTTCGATTTAATAAATATTTTCTACATTTGAAACGACGTAAATGTATAAAATATAAATGTCGTTTGTTTGCGTTACAAAGTAATAAAAAGTATTCAAATTAAAAGCAGAAAAGTTAAAAATGTTTCTCGAAAACACAGTAAATCATAAAGAACAATTTGGTTGGATAGAAGTTATCTGCGGTTCGATGTTCTCTGGTAAGACCGAAGAACTCATTCGAAGATTGCGCAGAGCTCAATTTGCTAAACAAAAAGTTGAAATTTTTAAACCTGCTATCGATACTCGATATGATGAAGAAATGGTTGTTTCACATAATAAAAATGAAATTCGTTCAACACCAGTTCCTGCTGCTGCAAATATTAGAATTTTAGCTCAAGGTTGTGATGTTGTTGGGATTGATGAAGCACAGTTTTTTGACGATGAAATTGTTAGAGTTTGTAACGATTTGGCCAATTCTGGAATTAGAGTAATCGTTGCTGGATTGGATATGGATTTTAAAGGAAACCCATTCGGACCAATGCCTGCACTAATGGCAACTGCAGAATATGTTACCAAAGTTCATGCTGTTTGCACTAGAACAGGAAATCTAGCTCATTATAGTTTTAGAAAAGCCGACAGCGAAAATCTAGTTCTACTAGGTGAAACCGAAGAATATGAACCATTGAGTAGAGCATCATATTTTAGAGCTATGCGTGAAAATTTAATTGTAAAAGATGCCGAAAACTTATCTGTGGATAATAAAAAAAAATAACCTTTGAATTTATCTATAAGAAATATTGTTCCTATCATAAAAGCCGAATTTTTTGGAAAAAATGATACAGCAATTTTTGACACTATTTCTATAGATAGTCGTTCTTTACTAAACAATGAAAACACTTTGTTTTTTGCTCTGGTTGGTCCAAATCATGATGGTCACAAATACATTTTAGAATTAATAAAAAAAGGTGTTTCGCATTTTGTTGTAAATAAAATTCCAAAGAATTTAGAAAACAAAGCCAATTTTTTAATTGTTGAAAACACCCTTGATGCTTTGCAAAAAATAGCATCATTTCATAGAAACAATTTTGATTTTCCAATTATAGGAATCACAGGAAGCAACGGAAAAACAATCATCAAAGAATGGTTAAATTTCTTGTTGAGTCCAGATTATAATATTATTCGTTCTCCAAAAAGTTATAATTCTCAAGTTGGTGTGCCACTTTCAGTTATTGGAATTAATGAAAAGCACAATCTCGGGATTTTTGAAGCTGGAATTTCTACTACAAATGAGATGGAAAATCTTCAAAAAATAATTCAACCCACAATTGGAATATTATCTAATATTGGTTCAGCTCACGACGAAGGTTTTGATGATGCTGGCGAAAAAATAAAAGAAAAACTTAAACTTTTTACTTCGGTTGAGGTTTTGATTATGAATAAAAACAAAACCGTTGAGGCATTTTTAAATCCAAAAATAAAAACCTTTACATGGAGTTCTGATGATGGAAAAGCAGATGTTTTTGTAATTGCTAAGGAACATTTAGACCAAACAGAACTTAAAATAACTTTTCATAAACTTTGTTTTATAATCTTAATTCCTTTTGCTGACCAAGCATCAATAGAAAATGCTATACAATGTTTGATGGTTTTATTGTATTTTAAATACGACCAAGATACAATTCAAGAACGAATGAACTTATTGTATCCAGTAGAAATGCGTTTAAAAGTGAAAAACGGAATTAATAACACAACCATTATAGATGATAGTTATAGTTCTGATTTTCAATCTTTAAAGATAGCTTTAGATTTTCTAGAAAGCCAAAAACAATATAAAAAAAAGACTTTAATTTTATCTGATATTTTTCAAAGCGGATTGATTAATGAGGAATTATATTCTAAAGTTTCACAACTTATAGTTTCTAATAAAATTAATCGTGTGATTGCTATTGGGGAAACTATTTCTAGCTTTAAAAGTAAGTTTCCTAATTGTACTATATTTTCATCTAAAGAAAAATTTATTGAAGAGTTTGATAAAATTTCTTTTGAAAATGAAACAGTTTTAATAAAAGGAGCAAGGCATTATCACTTTGAAGAAATTGTTTCTTTACTTGAAGAAAAAACGCATGAAACTGTTCTAGAAATTAATTTGAATTCGATAAGTCATAACTTAAATTTCTATAAATCTAAATTAAAACCAGAAACCAAAATGATGGTCATGGTAAAAGCTTTTGGATATGGAAACGGAGGATTTGAAATAGCAAAATTACTTTCACATCATAAGGTTGATTATCTAGGTGTTGCTTTTGCCGATGAAGGAATTTTGCTAAAAAACGCAGGCATAGAATTGCCAATAATGGTTTTAAATCCTGAAAACACAAGTTTTCTTTCTATCATTCAACATCAATTAGAACCAGAAATATATTCAATAAAAGGATTAATAGCTTTTTTAAAAATTGCAGAACAGAAGAAACTTAAAAACTTTCCAATTCATATAAAATTGAATACAGGAATGAACCGATTAGGATTTGATGAAGAAAGCATTGATGAATTAATTGCAAAACTTAAAGATAATAAAGTAGTTGAAGTAAAAAGTATTTTATCACATTTAGCCACAAGTGACGATATGAAGTATGTTGATTTTACACTTTTTCAAATTAAATTATTTGAAAAAATATCATCTAAATTAATTTCAGAATTAAAAACAAACCCAATTAGACACATTTTAAATACTTCGGGAATTTCCAATTTTTCGCAAGCTCAATATGATATGGTTCGATTAGGAATTGGGCTTTACGGAATTTCCAACGATGAAGATGAGCAGAAATCTTTAGAAAATGTTGCAACTTTAAAATCTATCATTTCTCAAATAAGAACAATTGAAGAAGGTGAAAGCGTTGGTTATAACAGAGGATTTGTCGCTACAAAAACCACAAAAATTGCAACAATACCAATTGGTTATGCAGACGGAATTTCAAGACTTTGGGGAAACAATGTTGGTTATGTTACCATTAAAAATAAGAAAGCAACAATTGTTGGTAGCATTTGCATGGATATGTTGATGGTTGACATCACAGATGTTGATTGCAAAGAAGGAAATGAAGTAATAATTTTTGGAGAAAATCCAACGGTAAGCTATATGGCTAAACAATTAAATACAATTCCTTATGAAATAATGACAAGTATTTCACAAAGAGTTAAAAGAATCTTCTTTAGAGAGTAGTAAAAATTCTACAACTATTTTAAAATCATGTTAAAATTTTAATTATTTTTGCACCATAACCAATTAAATAAAAATATTATGGGATTTTTTGCAGATTTTAAGGCATCTTTAATGAAAGGTGATGTATTGAGCTTGGCAACAGCAGTTGTAATAGGTGGAGCTTTTGGTAAAATTGTTGGATCAGCAGTTGATGATATCATTATGCCAATCGTAGGATTATTAACTGGTGGTGTAGATTTCACTCAGAAGTTTTTATCATTAAACGGTCAATCATATGTAAATCTTGAAGCGGCAAAAACTGCAGGAGCAAGTGTAATGACTTATGGTAACCTTGTTCAAGCAATTATTAACTTCGTTATTATTTCGTTGTTTATTTTTATTATTTTAAGAGCAGCTGAAAAAGCTAAAAAGAAAGAAGAAGTTGTTGCAGCACCAGCTGGGCCATCTCAAGAAGAATTGCTTACTCAAATTAGAGATTTATTAAAAAAATAATAATTCACTAAATTACATATTCTAATTTATGTTGAATTGATTTCAGCACTAAACCATTCGTTAATTCGGATGGTTTTTTTGTTTAATAAATTTCAATATTAAAAATTCTAAGTTGAATATTCAAAGTTTTCATTTTTCAAACCAATTTTCTACATACTTTTGTACTTAAAAAATTTTATAAAAATCTAAATAAATTTAATATGAAAGTTGCTGTAGTTGGCGCAACCGGAATGGTTGGTGAAGTAATGCTTAAGGTTTTAGCAGAAAGAAATTTTCCGGTAACAGAGTTAATTCCTGTAGCTTCAGAAAAATCTGTAGGTAAAGAAATAGAGTTTAAAGGAACAAATTATAAAGTTGTTGGTATGCAAACCGCTATCGACATGAAAGCTGATATTGCTCTTTTTTCTGCTGGTGGAGAAACTTCTTTAGAATGGGCGCCAAAATTTGCAGCAGCAGGAACAACAGTTATAGATAATTCTTCGGCCTGGAGAATGGATCCAACAAAAAAATTAGTGGTTCCAGAAATTAATGGTTCAATTCTAACAAAGGAAGATAAGATTATCCCTAATGCTAATTGCTCAACTATTCAATTGGTTATGGCTTTAGCTCCATTGCATAAAAAATATAAAATAAAACGCGTTATAGTTTCAACTTATCAATCTATAACTGGAACAGGCGTAAAAGGCGTACAACAACTTGAAAATGAATATGCAGGAATTCAAGGAGAAATGGCTTATAAATATCCAATTCATCGAAATGCAATTCCACAATGTGATAGTTTTGAAGAAAATGGCTACACCAAAGAAGAAATGAAACTGGTTCGTGAAACCCAAAAAATTCTAGACGATAGAACTATTGCTGTAACTGCAACTGCTGTTAGAGTTCCAATTGTTGGTGGTCATAGCGAAGCAGTAAATGTAGAATTTGAACGTGATTTTAATGTTGGCGAAGTGCGAGATCTTTTGCACAGAACTCCAGGAATAGTTGTTCAAGATAATTTAGACACATTTACTTATCCAATGCCATTATTTGCACAAGGAAAAGATGACGTTTTTGTTGGAAGAATTCGTAGAGATGAAAGTCAACCAAATTCATTAAATATGTGGATTGTTGCAGATAATTTAAGAAAAGGCGCAGCTACAAATACTGTTCAAATTGCAGAGTATTTAGTGGCTCATAATTTGGTATAACCAACTTTTTTATAAAAAATCCATTTGAATTAACAATTCATAAAGTTTGTTAATTCAAATGGATTTTATTTTCAGTTAATTACATTTGTATTGATGAAGAAAAAGAATCTTTTAGTAAGTTTTTTATTTGGATTGACAGTATTCTTAGCAATAGTGTTACAATCACTACATTCTTTTAATCACATAGAAAAAGACCTTACTGAAAAAAAATGCCGTCACAAATATGCTAAGAACAAAACTGAATTCACGCATAAACATCACGATTTAGAAAATTGTTTTGTTTGTGAATTTACTTTTAGCAATTCTATTAAAGCAGAGTTTTTAACTTATAACTTCAAAAAAGTTGAAATTTCATCAACTCATTCTTTTGCTAAATCAAGAGAAATTACGCAATTTTTCTGCGGAAGTCTTTTTTATCTTCGAGCACCACCAAGTTTTATTGTATAAATCAAATTAATTCTGATTCAAAAATCAGGGATATTAATTTTTTAACAATAAATCATTTTCAAATGAAATCATTTTTATTTGCCCTAATTCTAGGGTTTTCGACATTTGCCTCAGCGCAAAACAAAGTTATTGGAACTGTTTTAGATAGTCAAAACAAAATGCTTTCTGGAGTAAACATTGCCATTCCAGAACTTCACAAAGAAGCAATTTCTAATGAATTAGGAAAATATGAACTTACTAATTTACCCTCAGGAAATTTTAAAATCGTTTTTTCTTACATAGGATTTGAAACTCTTACTAAAGAAATTTATATAAAACAAAAGGAATCTGTAGTTGATGTTTCGTTATTAGAAACCATTCATCAAATGGATGAAGTAATAGTTTCTACATCTTTCAATAAATTACAATCGCAAAATGTTATGAAAGTAGAGCATCAATCGATGAAATCGTTACAACAAAGAGGAACTTCAACACTAATTGAAGGTTTGGCAACAATTCCTGGAGTTTCGCAAGTTTCTACTGGAACTTCTATCGGAAAACCTGTGATTCGTGGATTGAGTGGTAATCGAGTGTTAGTTTATTCTCAAGGTGTACGATTGGAAAATCAACAATTTGGTGAAGAACACGGTTTGGGTTTAAACGATGCCGGAATAGAAAGTGTTGAAGTAATAAAAGGTCCAGCATCGTTGCTTTATGGTTCTGATGCTATTGGTGGTGTTCTTTATTTTAATTCAGAAAAATTTGCAAAACCAAATGTTTCTGAATTGAATTTCAATCAAAAATATTTCTCTAATACTAAAGGAAGCAATTCATCACTTGGATATAAATTATCTGGAGAAGATTTAAAATTTTCGGCTAGAATTAGCAACAATAAACATTCTGATTATTTAATTCCAGAAGGAAATCGAGTAACAAACACAAGGTATAACGAACTTGATTTTAAAACTGGTTTAGGATATTCTAATGCTATTTTTTCGACTATTTTTAGATACAATTATAATAAATTAGAATTAGGAATCTCAGAAAATGGCATTGCTGAGCAAACAACAATTAAAAAACCAGATTATCCAAAACAATCAGTTAATAGTCAAATATTAAGTTTAAACTCTACTATTTTCTTTAAAAATTCTAAGATTGACGCCGATTTAGGGTATATTAATAACGATAGAAGTGAGTTTGCAGAAACAGATGTAGCGAATTTACACATGAAACTAAAAACTTTAAATTATAATGTAAAGTATTATTTGCCTAAAATAGGAAAATTTGAATCCATAATTGGAACACAAGGAATGTATCAAACCAATATTAATCTTGGTGAAGAAGCATTAATTCCAGATGCAACAACCAAAGATTATGGCATTTTTGCAACGGTTAATTATGAATGGAAGAAAAATGTAATTCAAACTGGAGTTCGATTTGATAAAAGAAATATAGCTTCTATTGAAAGAGGAATTGAAGGTGAAGAAGGATATTTTCAAGCCATTGATAAAGAGTTTCAAAGTTTCAATTCGTCTATAGGATTTAAAACAAATTTGAAAGAAAATATAGTTTTTAGATTGAATTTAGCTTCTGGATTTAGAGCGCCAAACATGGCGGAATTAACATCTAATGGAGTTCACGAAGGAAGCAATCGATATGAAATTGGGAATTTAAATTTAAAAAACGAACAAAATTTTCAAGCCGATTTGAATTTAGAATATAGAAATTCGCATTTTGAATTATTTGTAAACGGATTTTATAATCATATTAATAATTATATTTTTATTTCCCCAAACGGAAATGTTATTCAAGACAACGATGTTTATGTTTACACCCAAGCCAATGCTAGGTTATATGGTGGTGAAACAGGAATACATTTTCATCCGCATCCGCTAGATTGGTTGCACATTACAAGTGGTTTTGAAAGTGTGACTGGAAAAAAACTATCCCAAAATATTGGAAGCAATAATTTGCCATTAATTCCTGCAAACAGATGGAATAACTCTTTGAAAATCGAATTCAAATCTTCTAAATATTTCAAAGAAGGTTTTGCAGTCCTTAATTTAGAATATACTTTAACTCAAAACAATCCTAGTCAATTTGAAACAAATTCTAATGATTATACTTTGCTAAATTTTGGTTTTGGAGGGAAAATAACATTAGGAAAAACTGTATTTGATGTAAACTTAAATGCCAATAATTTATTAAACAAAACTTATATTTCACATTTGTCAAGATTAAAAACAGATGGAATTCCTAATATTGGAAGAAATATTATTTTGGGTGTTAATTTTATAATTTAATTAATAAATAGAGGTTAATTTAAAAAATTAATTATATTTTTACCATATTACTAACCAATAAAAGAAATATTTATGAATTCAATGTTTACAAAAATTGTTAGAATACTATTAGGAATTATGCTTGTTGTTTTTGGTGCCAACAAGTTTTTACATTTTATTCCAATGGACGCACCAACAGGTTCTGCAGGCGATTTCATGAACTCTCTTGGCGCAACTGGTTATATATTTCCTTTTGTTGGAGTTTTAGAAGTAATTATTGGTGTAATGCTTTTGTTAAAAAAATGGATTGCTTTTGCATTAATATTATTAGCGCCAATTTCTATTAACATTTTGTTATTTCATCTTTTTTTAGACATTCCAGGTGTTGGTGCTGCATTACTTGTAACAGTTTTAAATGCAATATTAATTTATAAACACTGGAAGCAATATAATTCCTTGTTTTTATAAAACTATAAAAAGCGTCAAATTTTAATTGACGCTTTTTTTTAGTACGCTATTTTTCCAGTATATCGCATGACTTTCATTATCTTTTCTTTTCTTCTATTTATATATGAAGAAGAATTAGAAGCTTTAAATTTTCTAGGATTTGGAAGTATTGCTGCTATTCCTGCAGCTTCTTTTGGGGTTAAGTTTTTAACATCTTTAGTGTACCAATGTCTTGCAGCTTCTTTTGCTCCATAAACGCCATTTCCCATTTCAATAGAATTTAAATAAACTTCCATAATGCGTTCTTTTCCCCAAATAAATTCTATTAAAACTGTGAAATAAGCTTCCAATCCTTTTCTAATATAACTTCTTCCTTGCCACAAAAAAACATTTTTAGCGGTTTGTTGAGATATTGTACTTCCGCCTTTTAATTTTTTGCCTTTATTATTGTTTTTAATTGCTTTTTGCATGGCTTTAAAATCGAAACCATTATGTAATAAAAAGTTACCATCTTCACTTGCAATAACAGCTTTTTGAAGATTTGACGAAATGTTTTCTAATGGTTCCCAATCGTGACTAAAAACAGCATCTTTTCCTTCAATTTTATTTTCAATAATTCTTGTAATCATTAATGGTGTAAAAGGAACAGGAATCCATTTATAAAGTAGTACTAAAAGAATTGAAATTCCAAAAAACCACAACATAGATTTCCAAATAATTCGTTTCATTTTTTGAAAAAAAGTGGTTTTTGATGTTTTTATAGTTGATTTTTTCTTTGCCATTAAATTAATTCTGCTAATTCTTTTCCTATTAAACTTCCTATTGCAACTCCCATTCCACCTAGTCGAACACCACAATAAACATTATTTGATAATTGTGAAACTATTGGATTTTTACTATTTCCTAATCCCATAATTCCACTCCATCTATGAGCGATTTTAAAATCTTGATTAGGCAAAATTACTTCTTTTAAGAGTTGTTCCAATTTATTTTGAATAATTATTGTTTCGCCAAATTGTGTAGTGTTTTCAGTATCAAAATCTAAATTTCTTCCACCACCAATAAGAATTCTGTTTTCAAAATTCCTAAAATAATAATATCCTTTGTCTAGATGAAATGTTCCTTTTATATCTAAATTTTCTATTGGCTCAGTAATTAAAACTTGTGCTCTTGCTGGTTTTACCTCATTATTTGTAAGTTCAGATGCAAATCCGTTTGTGGCAAAAAGCAATTTATTTGTTTTAAACGAAAAATCACTAAGTTCAACTTCAACATGATTTGTTTTATCTATAAAGGACGTAACTTCTATTTGATTTAATATTAAAATATCTTGAGAAATCGCTTTTTTTAATAAATTTTGCATCATATTTCCTGTATCAATTTGAGCTTCAAACGGATTGAAAATGGTATATTCTTTTATGTTTTTAAACGCAAATCTATCAATTCCTTTAGTAAAAACATCAGCTTTAAAAAGTGGCTTTAAAATTTCATTAATATATGGAATTTTTTGTAAACATTCATTATATGTATTTTCATCTTCTTTTAAAAATAATTCATATCCACCATAAGGTTTAAAATCAATTGCTTCATCTCCAAGATTTTTTCTTAATAATTGAAGTCCATTCCAACGTTTTTCAATGAGTTTAATTACATCTTCTTCTGAATTCGAATTTAAATCATCTATAATTTCTGACAAACTTCCAAAACAAGCAAAACCTGCGTTTTTTGTGCTTGCACCTTGCGGAAGAATTCCTTTTTCTAATACTAAAATTTTACTATTTGGAAATCGTTCACGTAAATTTAATGCACAATGAAGCCCAACAATTCCACTGCCAACGATAGTAAAATCAACACTTGAAAACCAATTTTTTATTTCCCAATAACTTAAATGCATAGAATTCTAAACTTTTTATAAAAATAGTATTTTTTAATTATTAGAGCTTAATTAATTTCACAAAAAAACTATATCAATACTATTTTTCCATAAACAATGAGAATATCTCATGAAACAAACATGCATTTCAACGAATTGTTAATATCTTTTTCTAATCCTTGAAAATATATTAAAAAACTTAATAAATTTGGGATTCTATTTTAACCAAAAAATATTATTATTATGAAGTACAAATTACTCACAGTTGCGTTATTAGTTATAACGAGTTTTTCTTATGCGCAACAAAAAGGAGATTTTTGGAAAAAGTCTACAAAAAGTAACATTGTTGCTCTTGAAAGCAGAATGCAACTTCCAACAAAAAACCTTTTAGATTTAGATGTGAATGCAATGAGAGCATCACTTTTAAATTCTTCTCAAAGAAATGAAACCTCTAAAACATCTAGTGTGGTTTTATCTTTTCCAAATGCAGATGGACAAATGGAGCAGTTCAGCATTTATGAAAATTCTAACATGGATCCTTCATTAGCAGCAAGATATCCAGAAATTAAATCTTATATTGGTATTGGAATTGACAATAAAACATTGACTGCCTATTTCAGTATTTCGCCTCTAGGATTTAAATCAATGGTTTTAGGAGCAGACAGATCTGCAGTATTTATTGAACCATTTTCGCAAGATTTACAAACCTATTCTGTTTATAAAAAATCAGACAAGAAAGAAACATTTACACCTTTTGAATGTGGTGTAATTAATGATATTAAAAATGAAGTTGATCCTTCTGTATTGAGACCAAATGCAGATGATTCAACACTAAGAACCTTTAGATTAGCTATGTCTGTAACAGGCGAGTATACTACTTATTTTGGTGGAACAAAAGCTCAAGCACTTGCAGCAATAAATGCTTCAATGACTCGTGTAAATGGAGTTTTTGAAAAAGATTTTGGAGTAAGAATGGTGTTGATTGCTAATAATGATTTAGTAATATATACAAATGCTTCAACTGATCCTTATTCTGCTGCTGCTACTGGTTCTGGTGGAGCTTGGAATGCTGAGTTACAAAATGCTTTAACATCGGTAATTGGAGAAGCTAATTATGATGTAGGACATTTATTTGGTGCTTCTGGTGGTGGTGGAAATGCTGGCTGTATTGGTTGCGTTTGCGTAAACGGACAAAAAGGTAGCGGATTTACTTCACCTGGAGATGGAATTCCATCTGGAGATAATTTTGATATTGATTATGTTGCTCATGAATTAGGTCATCAATTTGGTGCAAATCACACATTTACTACTGGAAACGAAGGTACTGGAGCACATATGGAACCAGGTTCTGGATCTACAATTATGGGTTATGCAGGAATTACTACATTAGATGTTCAACCACATTCTGATGCTTATTTTCACGCTTTTAGTATTCAACAAGTAACTAATAATATTAAAACAAAAACATGTCAAACCAATACTGCAACTGGAAACTCTATTCCTGTTGTTAATGCTGGATTAGATTATACAGTTCCAAAAAGCACACCATATTTATTAACAGGTGTTGCAACAGATGCCAATGGAGACGTATTGACTTATAACTGGGAACAATTTAATTCTCAAACAACAACTGCAGCACCAAGCGCTACAAAAACTTCGGGTGTAAATTTTAGATCTTACAATTCATCTACTTCTCCTTCAAGAAGTTTTCCAAGATTACAATCTGTATTAACTGGTGCAACAACTACTGCTGGAACAGAAATTACAGTTGAAGCTTTATCATCAGTTGCAAGAACATTAAATTTTAGATTAACAGTTCGTGATAATAGAGCTGGTGGTTCTGCAAATAATTCTGATGATATGATAGTAACTGTAAATGCAACTGCTGGTCCATTTTCTGTAAGTGTCCCAAATACTGCAGTTTCTTATGTTGGTGGAAGTTCTCAAACAGTAACCTGGAATGTTGCAGGAACTACTGCAAACGGAGTAAATTGTGCCAATGTTGATATTTTAATTTCAACAAATGCTGGTACTTCTTGGTCTACCTTATTAGCTGCAACTCCAAATGATGGAACACAAGCTGTGTCTATTCCAAATACACCTGGAACTACTAATAGAATTATGGTAAGAGGAACTAATCATATTTTTTATGATATTTCAAATACTAATTTCACCATTACAACAGGTACGGTTGATACAGTCGCTCCAACTGCTGCAACATTATCAGCTTCTGGAACTACTCAAACAACTACAAGTTTATCTTGGTCTGGTGCTACAGATAATGTTGCTGTAACTGGTTATGATGTTTATAAAGACGGAGCTTTACTTGGTTCTACAGCATCTTCAACATATTCTGTTTCAGGATTAACAGCTTCAACAACATATTCATTTACTGTAATTGCTAAAGATGCTGCAGGAAACGTTTCAGTATCAAGTAACTCAGTAAGTGTAACTACTCTTGCTCCAGTTGTTGATATAACTGCTCCAACTGCTCCAACATTAACTGCTTCTGGTACTACTTCAACTTCAACAAATTTATCTTGGTCTGGTGCTACAGATAATATTGGTGTATCTGGTTATGATGTTTATAGAGGTCCGACTTTATTAGGTTCTACAACTACTGCAACAACATTTGCGGCAACAGGATTAACTGCTTCAACTACTTATACTTTTACTGTAAGAGCAAAAGATGCTGCAGGAAACATTTCTGTTGATAGTAATGTTGTAAGTGTTACAACTTTAGCAAATACTTTAACTTATTGTACTTCGGCTGCAACCAATACAAATGATGAAAGAATAGGAAGAGTACAATTAGGAACAATCAATAATCCTTCAACTGGAACAGCTGGTTATGAAAATTTTACGGCAATTTCAACCAATTTAGTTAGAAGTACTTCGAACACAATTACTATTACTCCAACTTGGACAGCTACAGTATATGCCGAAGGATACGCAGTATATATTGATTATAATCAAAATGGTGTCTTTACTGATGCTGGTGAAACAGTTTATACTAGAGCAGCTTCAACAACAACTCCAATTTCAGGTTCATTTACAATTCCTGCAACTGCAACTTTAGGATCAACTAGAATGAGAGTTAAAATGACTTATAATGCTACACCAACATCTTCATGTGGTTCATTTACTTATGGTCAAGTAGAAGATTATACTGTAAATATTTCATTAACTGCTAGAATGGAAGATGCTTCAAATACTGCAATTTCTTTCAACTTATACCCAAATCCAGTGAATGGAGAAGTATTGAATATCTCTAACCTTGAAGTAGATTCAAACTATAGAATTTTCAACATGATTGGTCAAGAATTTGGAAAAGGTAAAATCGAAAATCAAAGCATTAATGTTGGTTCATTATCTTCAGGAACTTATTTAATTGAAGTTTCTAATGCAAATGGTACAACTACAAAACGTTTTATCAAACAATAAATTTTTATTACATTATTTTAAAAGCCATTCGCAATCGTGAATGGCTTTTTTTATTACTTTTATCCAATAATAAAATAACCTATTTCAGTATCGAAAGATTATGAACTAAATTCAGAATAAATGAAAAAAATATTTTTTATAATCGTTATTACAATGAGTATAGTAGCATCGGCACAACAAGTATTATCTCCAGAAACACTCTGGAAATTAGGTAGAGTATCGGTTTTAGGAATTTCTAAAGACAAAAAATCAATTGTTTATAAAGTTTCTACACCTTTGGTTGAAGAAAATAAATCCAATTCCAAGTTTTATACAATTCCTGTAAACGGAGGAAATGCTATCGAAGTTCAAGAAACTAAGGAGTTACTATCAGATAAAAATATTTCTCCAAATGGAATGTATATTTTATCATCGCAAGAAGTAAAAATCAATAAAGTTTTAGGAAAAGATATTTATCCAAATCTTGATAAATCTAATGCTCAAGTCTACAATGGTTTAGATTATCGTCATTGGGATACATGGAATGATGGCTCAGTTAATCACGTTTTTTATGGCGGAATTCCTGCCGATAATGTAAAACTTGCCGCACCAATTGATATTATGCCAAACGAACCGTATGATTCTCCTCAAAAACCTTCTGGTGGTGATGAAGATTATATTTGGTCGCCAAAAGGAGAAAGTATTATTTATGTATCCAAAAAGAAATTTGGAACCGATTATGCCATTTCTACAAACACCGATTTGTATGAATACAACCTAGAAACTAAAATCACTAAAAATCTAACCGAAAATAATTTAGGTTATGATACAAACCCAGTGTTTTCTCCAACTGGAAATCTAACTTGGTTGCAAATGAAACGCGACGGATATGAAGCAGATAAAAACGACATCATAGTACGTTTTAAAGAAATAGACATGAATCTTACAGCCAATTGGGATGGAAGTGTAGAAGGTTTTAACTGGAGTGAAGATGGAAAAAAAGTATATTTCACAGCTGCAGTTGATGGTACAAAACAATTATTTGAAGTAAATTTTCCAGGGTTAACAAAAATTGCTATTACTGTAAAACAAATCACAAAAGGAGATTTTGATGTTGCTGATATTGTTGGTTTTACAAAAGACAAAATCCTCGTTACTAGAACCGATATGAATCATGCTGTTGAGGTATATTCTTATAATTTTAAAAAGAAAACGTGGTTGCAATTAACAAAAGTGAACGATGAAACATATAGTAAATTGTCGTTACCAAAATACGAAAGCAGATATGTAACTACAACCGACGGTAAAAAAATGTTTGTTTGGGTAATCCTTCCACCAAATTTTGATAAAACTAAAAAATATCCAACACTTTTATATTGTCAAGGTGGACCACAATCGCCATTAACTCAAAGTTATTCTTTCCGTTGGAATTTTTCTTTAATGGCATCGCAAGGTTATGTTGTGGTTGCGCCAAATCGTCGTGGAATGTATGGTCACGGACAAGAATGGAACGAACAAATTTCTAAAGATTGGGGCGGACAAGTTATGGACGATTATCTTTCTGCAATTGATGATCTTGCTAAAGAAAGTTATGTTGACAAAACTAGACTTGGAGCTGTTGGAGCAAGTTATGGAGGTTATTCAGTGTTTCAATTAGCCGGAATTCACAACCACAGATTTAAAACGTTTATTTCACATTGTGGCGTTTTCAATTTAGAAAGTATGTACGGCACAACCGAAGAAGTATTTTTCAACAATTGGGATCATGGTGGCGCTTATTGGGAAAAAGATAATGCTGTAGCCCAAAAAACCTACACCAAATTCAACCCAATCAATATGGTTGACAAGTGGAACACACCAATATTAATCATTCAAGGCGGAAAAGACTATCGAGTGCCAATTGGTCAAGGACAAGAAGCGTTTCAAGCAGCACAATTACGCGGAATTAAAAGTAGATTTTTATTATTTCCAGAAGAAAACCATTGGGTTTTAAAACCACAAAATGCTCAAGTGTGGCAAAGTGAATTCTATAAATGGTTGAAGGAGACTTTGTAGAAAATGACAGTAAATTCAAAATTTAAAACTTTATCACGATAGCGCGGATTTGCAATCCGTGCCCACAATAAACATAAAACCCCAATTTCAAAAGAAATCGGGGTTTTGCTATTTTAAGAACTTCGTACCTTGTATATCGTACTTCGTACTTTTTTAGTATCTGTAATACTCAGGTTTAAATGGTCCATCAACACCAACACCAATATAATCAGCTTGATCTTGACGTAAAGTTTCCAATTCAACGCCTAATTTAGCTAAGTGTAACATCGCTACTTTTTCATCTAAATGTTTTGGTAACATATAAACGTCGTTATTGTAAGCAGCACTGTTTTTCCATAACTCAATTTGAGCCAAAGTTTGATTTGTAAATGAATTACTCATTACAAAACTTGGATGTCCAGTTGCACAACCTAAGTTTACTAATCTTCCTTCAGCAAGAACTAAAATATCAACACCATCAATTGTATATTTATCAACTTGTGGTTTAATTTCAATTTTAGTGTTTCCGTAGTTTGTATTTAACCAAGCCATGTCTATTTCATTGTCAAAATGTCCAATGTTACAAACAATAGTTTTGTCTTTCATTGCACGGAAATCTCTTTCCAATACAATATCTTTATTTCCAGTTGTAGTAATAATAATATCTGCAGTAGCAATAACTGTCGATAATTTTTTCACTTCAAATCCATCCATTGCAGCTTGCAAAGCACAAATTGGGTCAATTTCTGTAACAGTTACAATAGATCCAGCACCTTTAAATGAAGCCGCAGTTCCTTTTCCAACATCACCATATCCACAAACAACTACTCTTTTTCCAGCCAACATAATATCAGTTGCACGACGAACTGCATCAACAGCACTTTCTTTACAACCATATTTATTATCAAATTTCGATTTTGTAACCGAGTCATTAACATTTATTGCAGGCATTGGTAACGTTCCAGCTTTCACTCTTTCGTATAATCTATGAACACCAGTTGTAGTTTCTTCAGATAAACCTTTGATACCAGCAACTAGTTCTGGAAAACGATCAATAACCATATTTGTTAAATCTCCACCATCATCAAGAATCATGTTCAATGGTTGTCTGTCTTCACCAAAAAATAATGTTTGCTCAATACACCAATCAAAATCTACTTCGTTCAAACCTTTCCAAGCATAAACCTGAATTCCAGCAGCAGCAATTGCAGCAGCAGCTTGATCTTGAGTTGAGAAAATGTTGCAAGATGACCATGTAACTTCTGCACCTAAAGCAATTAAAGTTTCAATTAAAACAGCAGTTTGAATAGTCATGTGTAAACATCCTGCAATACGAGCATCCTTTAAAGGTTGTTCGTCTTTGTATTCTGCTCTTAAAGCCATTAAACCTGGCATTTCTGCTTCGGCTAATTCAATTTCTTTTCTTCCCCAAGCTGCAAGCGAAATATCTTTCACTTTAAAAGCTACATAAGGTAATGTTTGTGTACTCATCTATTATGTATATTTG
>NZ_JAYVFH010000072.1:0-3370 GCF_043773265.1 Flavobacterium sp.
GAAGGTTCAACACATAATCAAAATAAAAGATTAGGTAGAGGAGAAGGTTCTGGAAAAGGTGGTACTTCTGCAAGAGGACACAAAGGAGCAAAATCTCGTTCTGGTTATTCTAAAAAGATTGGATTTGAAGGTGGACAAATGCCATTACAAAGACGTGTGCCTAAGTTTGGTTTTACAAATGTTAATAGAATAGAACATCAAGGTGTTAACCTTGATAAACTTCAATTGTTAGTTGATAATGGAATTGTAACTGATACTGTAGATTTTTCTGTATTAGTTTCTAATCGTTTAGCTACTAAAACCGAACTTGTTAAAATTTTAGGTGGTGGCGAATTAAAAGCAAAATTGAAAGTATCTGCTCACAAATTTACTGCAACAGCTAAAGCCGCTATAGAAGCAGCTGGAGGTGAAGTAGTTTTATTATAATATTCTGATTATATGAAGAATTTTATTGAATCATTCAAAAATGTATGGAAAATAGAGGAGTTGAAAAACAGAATCTTAGTTACTTTAGGTTTACTTTTAGTATATAGATTTGGTGCTCATGTTACTCTTCCTGGAATTGATGCAACACAATTAAGTGGTTTAACAGGTCAAACAAAAGACGGAATAGGATCTATTCTTGATATGTTTACTGGTGGAGCATTTTCAAAAGCTTCAGTTTTTGCCTTAGGTATTATGCCATATATTTCTGCTTCAATCGTTGTACAGTTAATGGGAATAGCCATTCCTTATTTACAAAAACTTCAAAAAGATGGAGAAAGTGGAAGAAAGAAACTAAATCAAATCACACGTTGGTTAACTATTGGTATAACTTTACTTCAAGGTCCAGGTTACATTATTAATTTAAGACAAACTATTCCTCAAGAAGCATTTTTATTAGGTTTTGATTCGTTTTCTTTCTTATTTTCATCAGTTTTAATTTTAACTACAGGTACAGTATTTGCTATGTGGTTGGGAGAAAAAATAACTGATAAAGGAATTGGAAATGGTATTTCACTTTTAATTATGGTTGGTATTCTTGCAAGATTGCCACAAGCTTTAATTCAAGAATTTACATCAAGAGTTACCAATAATAATGGTGGCCCAATGATATTGGTATTAGAAATTATATTATGGTTGTTAGTAATAATTGCTTGTATATTATTAGTCATGGCTGTTAGAAAAATTCCAGTACAATATGCCAGAAGAACTACTACAGGTGATTTTGAACAAGATATGATGGGTGGAAACAGACAATGGATTCCTTTAAAGCTTAACGCTGCAGGAGTTATGCCAATTATCTTTGCTCAAGCTATTATGTTTATTCCTGCTGCTCTTGCTGGTATTTCTGACTCAGAAATGTCGCAATCAATTGCTGGTGCTTTTAGTAATATGTTTGGTCTTTGGTATAATTTAGTTTTTGCTACATTAATTATAGTATTTACTTTTTTCTACACTGCCATAACTGTTCCAACTAATAAAATGGCAGATGATTTAAAAAGAAGTGGTGGTTTCATTCCTGGCGTAAAACCTGGCGTTGAAACAGCAGACTTTCTTGATAAAATTATGTCACTTGTAACTTTTCCAGGATCATTATTTTTAGCTTTGATTGCTATATTTCCTGCAATAGTTGTTAGTTTTAATGTTCAACAATCTTGGGCTATGTTTTATGGTGGAACATCACTAATCATTATGGTTGGAGTTGCAATTGATACCATTCAACAAATAAATTCATATTTATTGAATAAGGAATACGACGGATTGATGAAAAGTGGAAAAAATAGAAAAGCAGTAGCTTAATATATGGCAAAACAATCAGCAATAGAACAAGACGGATCAATCATTGAAGCATTATCAAATGCAATGTTTCGTGTAGAATTAGAAAACGGACATATCGTTATCGCTCACATCTCTGGAAAAATGCGAATGCATTACATTAAATTGTTACCTGGTGACAAAGTAAAACTAGAAATGAGTCCTTACGATTTATCTAAAGCAAGAATTACCTATAGATATTAAAGATATTTTAAAATGAAAGTAAGAACATCAGTTAAAAAAAGAAGCGCAGAGTGTAAAATTGTGCGTAGAAAAGGTAGATTATACGTTATTAATAAAAAGAATCCTAGATTTAAACAAAGACAAGGATAGTTATGGCAAGAATCGCAGGAGTAGATATTCCAAAAAACAAAAGAGGTGTTATAGCACTAACCTACATCTTCGGAGTAGGAAAAAGTAGAGCAATTGAGGTTTTAGAAAAAGCCCAAGTTAGCCAAGATAAAAAAGTTCAAGATTGGAACGATGATGAAATCGGAGCAATCCGTGAAGCTGTATCGTACTATAAAATTGAAGGAGAATTACGTTCAGAAACTTCATTAAACATCAAACGTTTAATGGATATCGGTTGTTACAGAGGAATTCGTCATAGATCTGGTCTTCCATTAAGAGGTCAAAGAACTAAAAACAATTCTAGAACAAGAAAAGGTAAAAGAAAAACTGTTGCTAACAAGAAAAAAGCAACTAAATAGTAAGTAATATGGCTAAAGCAAGTACAAAAAAACGTAAAGTTATAATTGAATCTTCTGGTGAAGCTCATATTAGTGCAACCTTTAATAACATAATCATTTCTTTAACTAATAAGAAAGGTGAAGTTATATCTTGGTCTTCTGCTGGTAAAATGGGTTTTAGAGGTTCTAAAAAGAACACTCCATATGCAGCTCAAATGGCCGCCGAAGATTGTGGAAAAGTAGCATTAGAAGCTGGACTTAAAAAAGTAAAAGTTTATGTAAAAGGACCAGGAAACGGACGTGAGTCTGCAATTCGTTCTCTCCATAACTCAGGAATTGAAGTAACAGAAATTATTGACGTTACTCCAATGCCACACAATGGATGTCGTCCTCCAAAAAGACGTAGAGTATAATTTTATATTGAATTTATTCTGAATTTATTTCAGAATCTCAATATCTAATATAATTAAGTATAACAAAAGATAGACTCAAGATTATCGAAGGATTTAGACCTGAATTCATAATCGCTATCTAAAAACAATTTAAAATGGCAAGATATACTGGTCCTAGTACAAGAATAGCTAGAAAATTTGGTGAAGCTATTTTCGGAGAAGATAAAGCTTTCGAAAAAAGAAATTACCCACCAGGACAACATGGAATGTCCAAAAAAAGAGGTAAAAAATCAGAGTACGCAGTACAATTGATGGAAAAGCAAAAAGCTAAGTACACATACGGTATTCTTGAAAAACAATTTAGAAACTTATTTGAAAAAGCAGCAGCATCCAAAGGTGTAACAGGTGAAATCCTATTACAATTATGCGAAGCAAGATTAGATAATGTTGTTTATAGAATGGGACTTGCTTCTTCTAGAAGAGCTGCAAGAC
>NZ_JAYVFH010000073.1:0-6696 GCF_043773265.1 Flavobacterium sp.
ACAATATTTTAAATGAAGTAGGTATAGAAAATTATATATTTCTATCTGTTTTACTCTTTTGTATTGGAGTTTTCGGAGTATTATATAGACGAAATGCAATTATTGTTTTCATGTCTATAGAAATAATGTTAAATGCTGTAAATTTATTATTTGTAGCTTTTTCAACTTATCATCAAGATGCAGAAGGACAAGTATTTGTGTTTTTCTCTATGGCAGTTGCCGCTGCAGAAGTTGCTGTTGGATTGGCAATATTAGTTTCTATTTTTAGAAACATTGGCTCAATAGATATAGCAAAATTAAAAAACTTAAAAGGATAATCCCTAATGGAGAAAAGTTTAGTTTTACTCTTATTATTAACCCCATTTGTAGGGTTTTTATTTAATGTTTTCTTCGGAAAAAAAGCTGGGAAAAATATTTCTGGAATATTAGGGACAATTTCTGTAATTGTTTCGTTTGCAATAAGTATTTACTTTTTTATGCAAATAAATCAAACCGGAAAACCAATTCAAATAAAATTATTTGATTGGATATCTGTAAGCAATTTAAAAATAGATTTTGGAATTTTATTAGACCAATTATCATTGCTATGGTTACTTTTTGTAACTGGAATTGGTTCATTAATTCATCTATATTCTATAAGTTATATGCATGATGATGAAAATATGCACAAATTTTTTGCATATTTAAATTTGTTCATATTCTTTATGATAACACTTGTTGTAGGTAGCAATTTGTTAGTAATGTTTATAGGTTGGGAAGGCGTTGGTCTTTGCTCCTATTTACTAATTGGGTTTTGGTATAAAAATCAAGATTATAATGATGCAGCAAAAAAAGCATTTATTATGAATAGAATTGGTGATTTAGGATTTTTAATTGGAATTTTTATTATTGGCTCATTATTCACAACTATAGATTTTGTTGATTTAAAAGAAACTGTTCTTGGTGGAACAAATAACGGAAAAACTCTTTTACTAAGTATTGCAACATTATGTTTATTTATTGGAGCAACAGGAAAATCGGCACAATTACCACTTTATACATGGTTGCCAGACGCAATGGCTGGACCAACTCCAGTATCAGCATTAATTCACGCAGCAACTATGGTAACTGCCGGAATCTTTATGATTACTAGAATGAATTTCTTATTTGATTTAACACCATACATTCAAGAAATAATAGCAGTTGTAGGAGCAACTACAGCAATTGTAGCAGCTTCAATTGGATTACTACAAAACGATATAAAGAAAGTTTTAGCTTATTCTACAGTCTCTCAATTGGGACTTATGTTTTTAGCTTTAGGACTTGGAGCATACAATGTTGCAGTTTTTCATGTAATTACTCATGCTTTCTTTAAGGCATGTTTATTCTTAGGTTCAGGATCGGTAATTCATGCATTACATGGCGAACAAGACATGAGAAAAATGGGAGGTTTAAGAAAAATTATGCCAATTACATTTGCCACAATGTTAATTTCAACATTAGCAATTTCAGGTGTTTTTCCTTTTGCAGGATTTTGGTCTAAAGATGAAATTCTAATGGTAGCTTTCCAAAACCATCATGTTGTTTATGCAAAAGTATTATGGATTGTTGCTTCAATTGCTTCAATAATGACAGCATTTTATATGTTTAGATTAATGTATCTTACTTTCTTTAGAGATTTTAGAGGAACCGAAGAACAAAAAAATCATTTACACGAAAGTCCAAGTTTAATTACTGTACCTTTAATAATTTTAGCCGTTCTAGCAACTATTGGCGGAATAATTAATTTGCCCGGAAGTAATTGGTTAAATCACTTTTTAGAACCTATTTTAGTAAAAAAACATGAACATCATGCTCTTGGAAGCCAAGAATATATGTTAATGGCTATTGCATTGTTTGGAGCAGTAATTGGTATCGTTTGGGCATATTTTAAATATATAAAACAAACCTTTGTACCGAAACAAGATTCAGAAATTAATGGTTTTTATAAAACTATTTATAACAAATATTATGTTGATGAATTTTATACTTTCTTAATAGTAAAACCTTTAAATTCAATTTCAAATTTCTTTAGAACAACATTAGAACCTGCTCTAGGAAATGTTGTTTACGGATTAGGAGTTATTACAAATGAAATCGGAAACAAAGGAAAAAAATTACAATCAGGAAGTATTGGTTTTTATTTATTTGCATTTGTATTGGGCGTATGTGCCATAATAATTTATTTATTTTTAGCTAAAAATATTATATAATGACTGTAACTACTTTATTAATTTTACTTTTAGTCGGAGCAATAGCAACTTACTTTTCTGGCGATAAACTAGCTTCAAAAGTTGCTTTACTTTTTAGCATAGTATCGTTTGTGTTTTCGGTATATTTATTAAATATGTTTTCCACTGGTGGAAACATCAATTATTTAAGCGAATGGATATCTTATCCAAAAGTATATTTTGCGCTTCAAGCCGATGGACTTTCAATGGCAATGGTATTATTAACAACTGCATTGACTCCATTAATTATTTTTTCGTCTTTTGGAAACAAATTTAGTAACTCCAAAAGTTTTTATGCTTTAGTTCTATTTATGACATTTGCAATGACCGGAACTTTTTTAGCTGCAGATGGTTTGTTATATTATATTTTTTGGGAGTTAGCATTAATTCCTATTTATTTCATTGTATTAATTTGGGGTAATGGAAATGCCAATTCAAGAAAGAAAGCAGTTGTAAAATTCTTTATATACACTTTAGCAGGATCTTTATTTATGCTTGTAGCTTTTGCGTATTTATACCAAAAAACAAATAGTTTCTTGTTGGGTAATTTATTTAATTTAAAATTAAATTCAACCGAACAATTCTGGATATTTTCAGCTTTCTTTTTGGCTTATGCAATTAAAATTCCTATAATTCCTTTTCATACTTGGCAGGCAAAAGTATATCAAAAAGCTCCAACCGTTGGCACAATGTTATTGTCTGGAATAATGCTAAAAATGGGATTATATAGCATAATTCGTTGGCAAATTCAAATTGCTCCTTTAGCAGCAAAAACTTACATGCCATATCTAATAGGAATTAGTTTAGCTGGTGTAATTTATGGATCAATCGTTGCCTTGCGCCAAAAAGATTTAAAAAAATTATTAGCCTATTCCTCTCTTGCACACGTTGGATTAATTGCTGCAGGTTGTTATACATTAACACTGGACGGATTAAGTGGAGCGGTTTATCAAATGATTGCCCATGGATTTGTAATTGTTGGATTGTTTTTTATTGCAGAAATTATTTATAGAAGATTTGAAACCAGAAAGATTATTGAAATGGGAGGAATTCGCTCTCAAACTCCAAAATTTTCTTCAATGTTTATGATTTTAGTTTTAGCTTCTGTTGCATTACCAGGTACTTTTAACTTTATTGGAGAATTTACTGTTTTATATAGTATCTCACAAATAAATATTTGGTTCGCCGTTATTGGAGGAACAACTATAATTCTTGGAGCATACTATATGTTAAAAATGTTTCAAAATGTAATGCTAGGCGAAACAAACGTTAAAGTTTTTGCTGATGTTACTACCAACGAAATAATTACTTTAGTAATAATAATAGGATTTTTATTATTCTTTGGTTTATATTCAAAACCTATCTCAGATTTAGTTAAACCTGCCATAAACGATATTCTAATTCATATAAATAGATAATTAAGTCATATCAATGCAAACATTAATAGCAATAGCTGCACTCGGTGTTTTTACACTTATAGCTGAAATCTTTAATCTAAGAAAAGCACTTGTACCAGTAACAATTATTGGCTTACTTGCAATACTTGGAATTTCATTAAATATTTGGTCATATAATTCATCTATAGATACTCTATACAGTTCAATGATTATTGTTGATAAATTTTCAGCTGCATTTTCTTCATTGTTTATTGTGCTTACCATCTTTCTAGTTGCTCTTAGTCATGATTTTTATAAAGAACAGCAAACAAAAATTTCAGATTTTATTGCAATAAAAATTTTCCTTTTAACTGGTGCAATTGCAATGGTTTCTTTCTCAAACTTATCGATGTTTTTTCTAGGAATCGAAGTCTTATCTATATCATTGTATATATTGGCCGCAAGTAAAAGAATGGATATAAAAAGTAATGAAGCCGGAATGAAATATTTTCTAATGGGTTCCTTTGCTTCTGGAATTATACTTTTCGGAATTTGCTTAATTTATGGAGCAACAGGAAGTTTTAACATTGCAGAAATTCGTGAAGTATCACCGGGAATGGCAATTCCAATTTGGTTTCCAATAGGAATTACTTTAATGATTATTGGAATGTTGTTTAAAATAGCAGCTGTTCCATTTCATTTTTGGGCACCAGATGTTTATGAAGGTTCACCAGCTTTGACAACTGCAACTATGAGCACTTTGGCTAAAGTTGTTGCAATGGCAACATTATATAAATTATTAGTCGGATTAACCGTTGGTATAACATACAACTTTGAAATTATAATAGTAATTGTATCAATTGCTTCAATGACTGTAGGGAATATTATGGCTTTACGTCAAAAAAATGTAAAAAGAATGTTGGCTTTTTCTGGGATTTCTCACGCTGGATTTATGTTAATGGCTTTGTTAAGTTTATATACCGCAGCAAGTACATTATTATATTATTCTGCAGCATATGCATTTGCAGGTATTGCATCATTTGCCGTAATAATATTTGTAACAAAAGACAAAGAAAATCAAGATATTATAAACTTCAACGGATTAGGAAAAAGTAATCCTATATTAGCTACAGTATTAACAGCTTCACTTTTATCAATGGCTGGAATTCCAATATTTTCTGGTTTTTTTGCCAAGCTAATGCTATTTACACAAACCATAAATGCAAAATATTTAATTGTTGTCATTGCTGGTGTAATCAACTCAATTATAAGTGTTGGTTATTATTTTAAATTAATTATTGCAATGTATACCAAAGAACCAACCATAGAAAAACAAGCAACGCCAATAGTATATTACATTGTAGGAGTAACAGCTATTTTGTTAAACATTTTGATTGGACTTTATCCTTCTTTAATTTCTAATTTATTATAAAAAAATATTTTTATTTTCACTTCTCAAAACCAATTAACTAATGTTGATTGGTTTTTTTTATATATAAAATTTAATAAATTAAAGATATAAATCTTGTTTATTAATAAAATGTTGTTATTTTTATTAAATAATTCCATATTTAATAAAATAATAAATGAAATATCAAGCAATTCAAAATTATATAAACGGAGCATTTGTTTCAGCATCAACCGCTAAAACAATAGATGTAATATCACCATTAGATGGCAACAAACTTTCAACCGTTCCAATGTCTTCTTATTCCGATTTAGATTCTGCTGTAAAAGCCGCGCAAGCAGCATTTCCGGCTTGGAGTAAAACTCCTATTAAAGAACGCGTTCAAGTATTTTTTAGATACAAAACATTATTAGAAAAAAATTTGAAAGAATTGGCCGAATTATGTTCGGAAGAAAACGGAAAAACGTACGGCGAATCGGTTGCAGAAATAGAAAAATGCATCGAATTAACTGAATTTGCCACTTCATTACCTCAATTAATTACTGGTGAATTACTAGAAGTTAGTAAAGGTGTTGAATGTCGTACAGAACACGTTCCACTAGGAGTTGTAGCTTCAATTGTGCCTTTTAACTTTCCATCAATGGTTCCCAATTGGACCATTCCAAATGCTATTGCTTTAGGAAATTGTATGATTATCAAACCTTCAGAAAAAGTGCCTTTGAGTTGTGGCAAATTAGCCGAATTATTAAAAGAAGCAGGTTTGCCTGATGGTGTTTTCAATGTTGTTCACGGCGATGTTGAAATTGTCAATGCCATTTGCGATCATCCTAATATTGAAGCCGTTTCGTTTGTAGGTTCAACCAAAGTGGCAAAAATTGTTTACCAACGTGCCACTCAAAATTTAAAAAGATGTTTATCCCTTGGTGGTGCCAAAAATCACTTAATGGTTTTACCAGATGCAATTCCAGATATGACTGCTCAAAACGTAGCTGCTTCGATGTCGGGTTGTGCTGGTCAACGCTGTATGGCAGCTTCCGCAATGATTGGAGTTGGTAATGTAGATGCAATTGTTGACAAAATTTGCGACGAAGCTCGAAAAATAATTGTAGGTGTAAATCTTGGAGCTGTTATCAATAAAGAATCTCAAGATAGAATAGAAAGATATATCACTCAAGCTGAAAAAGATGGCGCCAAAATATTAGTTGATGGAAGAAACACCAAAGTTCCAGGAAAAGAAAACGGCACTTATGTTGGACCAACCGTAATTGATTTTGTTACACCAGAGATGAGTGTGGCCAAAGAAGAAATATTTGGACCCGTAATTTCTATTATTCGTACCAAAACTGTCGATGAAGCACTTGCAATAGAAAATGCCAATCCATACGGAAATGCTGCTAGCGTATTTACTCAAAATGGCGCAATGGCTCGTTATATTATCGACAAAGCCAATGCAGGAATGATAGGAGTAAATGTTGGTGTTCCAGTACCAAGAGAACCATTTAGTTTTGGTGGATGGAACGAAAGTAAATTTGGTGTTGGTGATATTACCGGAAAAAGTTCCATCGAATTTTGGACCAAATTGAAAAAAAGCACCATTAAATGGAATGCAGAAGCAGGTGTAAACTGGATGAGTTAAAAAAATTAGTATTATATTTTTCAGGAG
>NZ_JAYVFH010000074.1:0-9311 GCF_043773265.1 Flavobacterium sp.
ACATCTAGTATTTCTGTTACCACACCAGGAACAACAGTTTTAACAGTTATTGCAACAAATACTTATGGTCCAGGATTATTTTGTACCAACACCAAAGAAGTAACTGTTATAATATCTGAACAACCAGAAATTGATCATTTTGAAACCATTGATTGGACTGTTGATGAAAATACTATTACGGTTGTTACTACCAAAGATGGAGCATTTGAATATTCATTAGACGATTCAATATATCAAGATTCTAATGTATTTACAAATCTTTCGCCTGGAGTTTATACTGTTTATGTAAAAGATAAATTTGGGTGCGGAAAAGTATCTCGCGAAGTTTGGTTGTTATATTATGTTAGATATTTTACACCAAACGGAGATGGATATAACGAAACTTGGCGAATAAAAGATTCGCAATTTGAACCAGAACTTAAAGTTTTAGTTTATGATAGATACGGAAAAATAATGGCTTCTTTCGATGCAAATAGTGAAGGTTGGGACGGATTATACAATGGTCAACCTGTAGTTTCAGATGACTATTGGTTTGTTGTAAACCGTCGTGATGGACGAACTCATAAAGGACATTTTACTCTAAAAAGGTAATTGTCAATAATTTGCAATAATATAATAGTTAAGTATTAGTAGTGATATAAGAATAAAAACCTTTAGAAACTCTATTATGTTACAGGTTTTTTCAATTTCTATTATATTATTTTTTACACAGATGTAAACCAATAACATAAAAAACAGTATTACAATTATTAATCCACCATAGAAAAATAAAGTAATTATTGTGGTATTTGTTTCCATAACGTTTATTAAAAATTAGCTTAATAATTATTTATTTAAAAAAGCCCCAAATTTTAACTTGGGACTTTCTCAAACAAAATTAACCTACTCAAAAGTTATAATTTTTTAGTTATCATTTGCAATGCACAGATTTTCAATTAATGTTTTGATATCTGTTGCAATAGTTGAAAAATCGGGTCTTACTAATGCTATACCAGCTGTATTGTTGTTTATTAAACTTATTTCATAGTTTGCAGTTGGTAAAGTAGTAACTAATATACATTGAATGTTTTGAGCATTTGCTTGTGTAGCAAGCGCAGATAAATAGGCATCATCAATTGCAGTATTATTGTCATCATCACCTCCATCTGGTGCATCAGTTATAATTATCATGATTTTTGTTTTTCCTGGTCGCCAAGTTCCTGCAAAGGCATTACTTACAATTTCACTCATTAACATTCCACCTGGTTCTGCAAAACCATTACCATTACCTAAAGGCATTGAGCCATTTAATTTTGCAAGTTGAGAACTAAAAGTAGCAGTATTAGCTGTACCAAATTTTTCCATCATTGTTAAGTATTGATTAGTTGTTGTTCCAGTTGTATTAATTATTTTATTTGCTGCAGGCAAACTTGTATAATCAGCATTAGTAAAATAAGTTGCATTTTGAGCTTTTGAATATTCATCAAAAATTGATAATGATAATCTATAATCTCCACCAGATTCAGTTACTATTGTACTTACAATACTTGCAACAGCGGTTTTTATACCATTAATTGCTGTACCCATGCTTCCTGTATAATCAATAACAAAGGCAACATCCATTCCGCCATCGCAAGAAAAAGGAAATGTATCTTGATCATTATATTTACATTCATTATTGTTGCAAGAATTTAGAGTTATAAAACATGTTATTGCAACTAAAAATGTTTTTACTTTTGAAATTTTATTTATTGTTTTCATAATTAAATGTTTTTAAAGTTTGATTTTGTGTAAGAGTTAGGTTTTTATTTTCAACCTAACTCTTTTCAACCTAACCAAACAAAATTTATTTTTTATTGCAAGGACAACTTGAGTCAAATATTTCTACGTCGCCATGTCCGCCTTTATCCGACGTACCATAAACTGAATTATAATCTATAAATAAATCAGTTGTAGAGTTAGGAAGTAATAATGGACTATTTCCAGAAGCACTCATTCCTTGAACACCATACATTATATTTGGAGCAGCATTTAAATAATTTCCTGTAGACCAGACAATATCATCAGGAGTAAAACTTCCAAGGTTTTCTCTTGAACCATAATCAACTCCACCAGCAGAATTATCTCCAGCTGCATAATTTCCAACATAAAAATTGTTTCCTGGAATCCAAGTTGCGCCAGATTTTACATATTCTAATACTAATGATTCGTGAGGATGACCTTTTTCTGCAAGTAACATTCTACCAGAACATGAAAAAGCAATATCGCTTACAATGGCTTGAGTACCTAGAACATTTGGAACTTCTTTTTTAGAACTTGAAGGTGTATCATTAAATAGTTTTGTTGCTCCTACTTCTGTAGCTAAAAACTCTCCATTTGAATCGAGTTCAATTGACCAAATTTCTTTTGTTCCAGGATTGCTTGCCCAGTTTACTAAAGGTAAGAAAGTTACAGTTCTTGCAAAATATACATAAGTTTTCCCTGCTTCATTTAAAACACCAATACCCCATAATTGTTCTCCTTGTGGTGCAAGACCATCAATTGCATTGTCAATTACAAATGGATCAAAAATGCTTTTTACAATTCCTGTTGTGGTATCAATTCTGTAAATTCTTCCATCTTCAAGATTAGTTGCAAACAATTGATTATTTGTTTTGTCATATGCAATATTTCCAATACTATTTCCTGTACCAATACCTGAATTTGGAATAAACGCTGTTCCAACTGTGTTTGGAGTTGAGGTTGAACCAGTTTTTACCAATGGAATAGTTGTATTGGTTGATGTTGGTGTTGAAATATCGGTATAATAAATTCCTGCACTTCCAGCTGGACCATAAGTTGAAAGAGCAACAAAAGGCCAAAGGTGTTCGTAAACATTAGTTGCACTTAAATAAACTCCTTTGGAATTATCTAATGCAATACCAAATACAAGCCCAATATCTGTGTAAGTCCACATTGCAGGTTGAATAGATTGTATTTGATTTGCTCCAAGTGAGCTGTCGTTCCAATCGCCACCAACAGGAGCATTTGAATTGTATGTCGTTTTATATATTTTTCCAACACTAGAATAGGTGTTTGAAGATTGTGTTGTAACCATATAACCTTCAGGTTCATTTTCAACACAATTAGTCACATAACTACACGATTCTTTGCTACACGATGTTGAAAGCAACAACAATGCAATTCCAATAATTTTTATAATTAAATTTTTCATTTTTCTATTTTAAAAATTAGTTCGGACAGATAACTTTCATTTCTGTTCTTCTGTTGATAGAATGTTCTTCTTCGCTACAATTTACTCCATCAGCACATCTATTTAAAAGTACAGTTTCACCATATCCTTTTCCTGTAATTCTGCTTCTATCAATTCCTTGAGATACAACATAATCTACTGATGCATTTGCACGATTTTGAGATAACGTAGCGTTATATTGATGACTTGATCTACAATCTGTATGCGAACCAACTTCAACTTTTACTGATGGATTATCTTGCATAAAACGAACTAATCTATTTAATTCAGGTTTTGCAATTTCTTTGATTACATATTTATCTAAATCGAATAAAATATTTTTCAATCCAAGACCTTTTCCACAATCTACTTTTTCAGCACACATTTCAAGTTTTACAAATAAGTTTTTATCTCTATTGTAATCAGATGCAGAAACTCTTTCTATTTGAGAAAAATAATTTTCTTTTCTACCATACAATTCATAAGTTCCTGTTTCTGGCAATTGAAGTAAAAAATTACCATTTGAATCGGTCATTGTTGATTTTTTTACCGCTAAATCTTTATTTTCTAACGTTACATTTATGCCAGAAATTGGAGTAGTAGTGTTACACTCAAATGCTCGACCTTTTATGATAAAGTTTCTATCACCATATAAAATTTCTTTAGTAACCACTCCGCCATTTGCTTGACAGTTTGACAATTCTTGAATTGTTATTGTTCCATCTACAAGATTTACACTGTTTAACACTCCTTTAATTGTATAATTATCAGTTTTTACATTGTCAAAAACAACCACGCCAAAACCATTTGTTTTACCAGAATTAGTGGTTTGTCCTGAACTATTTACTAAAATAATATCAGTATCAGGTAGAATTTCTTTGGTATATTTATCTCTTGCAGTAATACTTACTTTGCAACCACAAGTTAAGCAAGCACACATTGGAGGCATGTGAGTTTTTCCACAAACAGTGCATTGAATACATTCGTTACAAACTTTTTTCACTCTATGATTTAATTTAATTGTAATACCAGCATAAATTCCAATAGAAGAAATATCACAATTACAAGACTCACGGTTTGCAGGCGTTAACGTTGTGATATTATATTCTGTTACACTTTGCACTGTTGAAGTTGTTGTAAAAGGTGCATATGCAGATGAATATCCAGTTGTAGCATCAACAAGTTCATCAACACCAAAATGTCTTAAATAATAAGCACCAGCGTGAATTCCGAAAGAATTATTGAAGAAATAATTAAATTGTAACGATGCTTTTCCTGAAAATATATTTTTAGCATCATAACCTGCATGATAATTTAAAAGCACAGGCAATAGAGTAGAAGTTGTTCCATCTAATTGCAATCTTCCACCTTTTATATTTCCTAGTCCTGCTCTTAATTTGAATTCAGTAGAAAATCTATTACTTCTTTGATATTTAAAACTTGGTCCAATTCCGTAAAAAGTTCTTGTAATATTATCTTTAGAAAAATTTAATCCTGAAATTGGTGCTCCACCAAAAAATAAATTTGTTGTGGGATAAGTGTTTTTTGGACTATTTTTAATATAGTCAAAATCAGCACCAATTCCAAACCAATTCCAATAATAATCTACAGAAGCGCCAAGTTCTAATCCACCTTTATAATCTATATAAGGTGTATTGTTGTCATACATTGGAATGATGTCATATCCACCACGAAGTGAAAATTGAAATCCCGAATTGTTGATAGTTGAAGTTACAGGAGTTGTAACTTGAGCATTTGATTTGTAAATTATACTTATAAAAAGTATAAATAAAAGTGTTTTAATTTGTTTCATAATAGTATAAATTAATTAAGGTTAAGGTAAAGCGTTAAGTGCAGCAGTTAAATTTTCTTGAGTTCCAACTGTAGTTTCTGCTAGAGTGAATGTTACTTGATGATTTGCTGTAAGTGGAGTAGATGGTTTGATTGCATATCTAAATTTTCCATCTTTTTCGGTTACAAAAATTAGATAGCATTCCATTCCAACTGGAAATTCTCCATAAGATTTACCTAAAGAATTTGGAAAATCTTTTGAAGCAAGAAACACAAAACTATTTGCTCCAGCATATCCAGCAGGAACTAAAGAAGTGATTGTAGTTTTTAGTCCAGGATAACTCATAAATCTATCGCAATTGAACCATCCAAAATCTTGAAAGAAAGCATAATAGTTTGGTTGACCAGTTGTAGGATTAATTCCAGTTGAAAAATCTACTCCAGTAACTTGTTCCCATGCAATATCGCCATCAGTATTTGTAGTTCCTGCAAAAGGCAACATTGCAGCATCAGTTCCGCCAGTTAAAGCAGTTGGCACTTGAAGTTGCATGAAGCAATCTGAGGTTAAAACAACTCCGTTTTGAGTAGCTTCAATAAAAAATTCACCTCCAGAAACTAACAATCTGTCTTCTCCAGAAGTGGTTTTTCCCATCGTTGCTTTATTTGATGTTAGCATATCACCACGATCAAAAATTTCAATAAATTCTAGTTTTACTTCACCTGTAACAGGAACACCAGCTTTTCTCAAACAACCACCATTAATTGTAAGTTTTACTCCTTTTTCAGAAGTAAATGTGTAAGTAGAACTTGCATCAAATAGTGTAGCTTGTGTCATACTTATTAATTTGGCTTCAAATAAGTTTTTAAAAGTTTCCGATGAAGGAACTTGATTTCCTGGACTTCCATCATCACTGTTGCAACTTATTAATGACATTGCCATTAAAAGAAGTAACCCGATTTTTTTTAATTGATTCATAATTTTTGTTTTTGGTTATTAATCTTGTTTATTGTTTATATAATGTGAATTGTAAATTTTTATATTAAAAAAATATTTATTATCATATTATATTTACAATGCAAATCTGCAACACGATTAAAAATTAATAGATGAGTATTAAACTAAAATTAAGTTGAGTAAACAACTAAAAAAAATACCGTTAAACAACGGATAGAGAAATAGCTAATTAGCTGAAATAAAAAAAGTAGGAAGATTGTTACTTTGTTTCAAATTAAAAAACTAATTTTATTAACTAAAAATTTAAACTTATGAAATCACTAACACTTAAATGCTTATTAATTATTTTATTAACGGCTTTGATAACAGCTTTTATAACATGTTATTTTTGTAAAAAGAAAGATATTGTTGATGTTCCAGGCGGAACTCGAAGTGATGATATCTGTATGGATTATGATTCCATTCAACCTCCAACGCTAACAGCCGATTTGGTTAAAAGTATGATTACAAAATATGACGATACTCAATTAAATAATATTCAAACAGCAACTGTTAATTCTGTTCCAAATGACGCAAGAGCAATATGGTTTGACTTAGAAACATTAAAAAAATTCATTTATCATATTGAACATAATGCTAATAAAAATCATGCAGAATCTAAAGGTAAAAAACTTGGAGTAAGAATTTATTATGCAGCTTATCCTAAAAATTCAGAAATGAGTGTTTTTGCTCAAAGTCAAACAGATTCAACTTTTACATTTAATCCTGATTACCAATTTAAGCATACTTTAGTAATGGTTCCTACGATTTCAGGAAGAAGTGGAGAGGAATTTGATTTTAATCCTCTAGATGTTAGTACATATAATGGTTTTGTTAATATGGATCCCAAAAATAAGTATGCTTTTATAAATAGTAATTATTCAATTCTTACTATTGGAGCTGGCGCAGAGGATGTAACTGCAAGTGGCTCAACACCAAGTATAAATGTTAGAAATCATGGTGTATTAACGCCTCCGGATTCAGTTACAGGATTAGGGTTTTAATAGTTTTAAATATGTACGATAGACCACCATTTCTTTTAGATTTATTACATATATGCGAGTTTATAGCAATGATTTTCGGAATTATAAATTTAAAATCTCTAAAGAATTCCTATTGGAAATGGTTTGTTTTTTATTTAATATACATATTACTGTATGAAACAATAACAGCTTTTTTATCTATTGAACTTAAAATAAATATTGAAAAAACATCTTCTTTGCTTCAATTCCCAATAGAATTCATTTTTATATATTGGTTATTTGCAATCAAATCTTTAAAATTTAATAAGCTATTTTGGATTTTCACTATATCTTATTTATTTTCATTGTTTTTAGAATTTAATTTGACAAATTTAAAAAGTTTTACATTTTATTCATTGAATAAAACTTTTGGAACTTTACTACTTCTTATTTTAGTTGTTATTGAATTTATCAAGCAAATTAAAAGTGATTCAATTTTAAAATTTAAAGAAGATAAAATGTTTTACATAAACATTGGAGTAATTTTGTTTTATGTAGGTAACATGCCTTTTTTCGGTTTATATAAAATGATAGTGGAATTTCCTGAAATTTGGAATAATTATTATAAATATTTTATGGTTTCCAATTGTTTAATGTATTTATTATTTGCAGCATCATTTATATGGGGAAAAGCCAAATCATAATAACAATAATATTATTTAATATATTTTTCATTGCATTTATCATTGCAATTGTTGCTTTTATTCAACAATATCGTCTTAAAAAGAAAGAACACACCATGCTTTTAAATAACCAATACGAAGAACATCAAAAAGAGCTTTTATCTACTCAGATAGAAATTCAAAATCAAACTATGCAACATATTGGAAGAGAAATTCACGATAATATTGGACAAAAGCTAACACTTGCCAGTTTATACACCCAACAACTTGCATACGAAAATAAAGCTCCGCAAATAAATGAAAGTATAGAAAATATTAGTTCAATTATTAATCAATCATTATCAGAATTAAGAGAATTATCCAAATCATTAACAGATGATGCTATAAACACTTCAAGTTTAGTAGAGCTTTTAAAACAAGAATGTGAAAAAATTAATGATTTAAAAAAGTGTAAAGCGATTTTAAAATTCAATGAAGATAAAACCAGCTACAATTATCAAATAAAAAGTGTACTTCTTCGAATATGCCAAGAGTTTATGCAAAACAGTATTAAATATTCTAAATGTAAAAACATTAAATTAATTTTAAACAAATCAGATGTTAATTTAAGTTTTATTTTATCAGATGACGGAATGGGCTTTGATATAAACAAAAAAAGTAACGGAATAGGATTGAGTAATATGAAAAAGAGAACCGAAATTATTGGAGGCACATCAACACTTCAAAGTTCTAAAGAAAACGGAACGACATTAACAATTTCAATACCTTTATAAATGAAAAAGAAAATAGTCATAGTCGATGATCATATTCTAATTGCTAAAGCTTTAAAAGAAATTATTTCAAATTTTAATAGCTTTGAAGTAATTTATGAATGTGAAAATGGTTCAGATTTAATAGAAAAATTAAAATCACAAGAAACTCCAGATATTATTCTTTTAGACATAAGTATGCCAATAATGGATGGTTTTGAAACTGCAAAATGGTTAAATGAAAATTATCCAAATATTTTAATAATGACTTTGAGCATGCAAGATGATGAACAAAGCGTTATTAAAATGATTAAAAATGGTGCAAACGGATATTTATTAAAAAACTCACATCCAACCGATTTAGAAAAAGCTTTAATAAAATTAATGAATGATGGATATTACTATCCAGATTGGGCATCACGAATTGTATTTGCAAGTTTAGGAACAGAAAAGATTAAAACATCTGCAGTCTTAAAATTAACAGATAGAGAAAAGGAGTTTCTTAAACATACAATATCTGAAATGAATTATAAAGAAATAGCAGAAAAAATGTTTTGCAGTCCTAGAACAGTTGAAAGTTATCGAGATAATTTGTTTGAAAAATTAGATTTAAAGTCAAGAGTTGGTTTAGCAGTTTATGCCATAAAAAACGGATATGAAGCTGAATAATTAGATTGCAAAATAAAATTATATACCATAAAGTATAGAAAATGAAATGATTAGTTTAATAAAAAAATAATTAAATCTTTTTTATTAAAATTGTATTTGAAAAATAAAAAAAGGTACTATATTTGCACTCGCAATTAGTAATAATTGAATTTTTATTGGAGAAATGGCAGAGCGGTCGAATGCGGCAGTCTTGAAAACTGTTGACTGTAACAGGTCCGGGGGTTCGAATCCCTCTTTCTCCGCCATTAGAAA
>NZ_JAYVFH010000075.1:0-29872 GCF_043773265.1 Flavobacterium sp.
AATGTTGGAACAATTGATGGTGCATCTATTGTAACACTTAAAGTTGTTGTTACTGCACATTGTCCAGCATCTGGCGTAAATGTATAAACAAATGTTCCAACAACTGATGTATCAATTGTAGCTGGCGACCATGTTCCTGTATATCCATTTATAGATGTTGTTGACAATGCCGGAGCAACCAAGTCTTTACAAATGTTTGGTATTGAATTGAATAACGGAACTGTTAAAGCATTGATTGTAATATTCAATGTAGCAGTTGTAGCACAAATTTCAGAATTAGGTGTAAATGTATAAACAAATATACCAGCTGTTGTCGTATCAATTATTGCTGGATTCCAAGTTCCTGCAAATCCTTCGTTAGAAATTGTAGGTAATAATGGTGCAACATCATTTATACAAATTGCAGCAATAGCATTAAAGGTTGTTACTATAGGTGCAATTATTGAGATACTTATAGTTGTACTAATTGCACAGGATTGACTTGTAATTGCATCAGGTGTAAAAGTATATACAAATGTCCCAACAATAGAAGAGTCAATAATTGATGGATTCCATGTTCCAGAAACACCATTAGAAGAAACCAATGGTAAAACTGGCCCAACTGTGTTTTGACATACATTTGGAATTGGAATAAATGTTGGTAAAATTTCTCCTGAAATAGTAACATTTATTGTTGAAGTAGCAACACATGTTTGAGTTGGAGTATTGTCTGGAGTAAATGTAAAAGTTACTGTTCCTATAACAGATGTGTCAATTGTAGCAGGATTCCATGTTCCTGTAATCCCATTTGTAGAGTTTGAAGGAAGTAATGGTGCTGTTGTATTTTGACAAATATCAGATATTGGATTAAATGTTGGTATAATTGGAGCTTCAATAGTAACGTTTATTGTAGATGTAGTTGCACATTGACCAATTGCAGGTGTAAAAGTATATGTGAAAGTTCCTGCAACAGATGTATTGATTGTTGAAGGATTCCAAGTTCCAGGAATGCTATTAATTGACATTGCAGGAAGAGCAGAAGCTGTTCCGTTTTGACAAATATTTGCAATTGGATCAAATGTTGGAGTTACAGCAGTGTTGAAAGTAATATTTACAATATCTTCTTCTGTATTTAATCCACAAGTAATAACACATTTATAATCTCCAGATTGAGAAACAACTATAGTTTGAGAAGTTTCACCTGGAATTAAAACATTATTATAATACCATGTATAGGTTGTTGCTCCTTGTATTGTCGCTGTTATAGTATGTGAAGTTGCATTACAAATAACTTGATCTAAACCTAAATCAACACTACAAACAATTTCACAATTGGTACTTCCTGATCCAGTAGTTGTATTATTAGTTTGATTAAAAGTAACTGTTCCAGGATTATTACTAAAATTAGTAATCATTACAACATAAATTTGACCTGCTATAGCACCAGGAATAGTAAAGTTCTCTATAGGAGCAGCCGAATAACTACAAGCAACTGTTGGTGCCAAATTACCACAAGCTGCAGCTATATTAGCAAAAGGACCATAAGCAATGAAATCGACATCTTGATTATTATATAGAGGCGCATTATTTCCTTGAGTAATTTGAAAATTTAGAGGTCCTGTATTTAATACTTGAAAATAAAACCAAGCTGGATTAGGTGTAGTTATTAAACAACCTATAGTTCCTAAGCTAGGAACACCAGTTGTATTAGTATAAATTAAACCTGTTTCACCACAAAATGGTTGAGAATCATTACATGTTGTCGTAACAAAAAATGTTCTTGGACCATTCCATATACTTATGTCTGTAGCAGAACATAATGCTCTTACCCAAAATTCATAATTAACTCCTGCAGTTAAACCAGTAGCTAAATAAGTTGTGCTTGATACAATAATTCCAGTTGCTGTCGCAGCTGGTATTCCTACTCCAGCTGGTTGTATTATAATTTCCCATGATGTTGCAGTTCCAACTTCTGTCCATGATAAATTTGATGATGTTGAGCTAACAGCTGTAGCAAGCAAATTTATTGGTTTTGGACAGGTTGGTGCTGGCGCACAAATTACATTTGCGATCCAACCAGCAGCATTTATACTTCCGTCTGCTGTAAACACAAATGTTAAACAACCACTTGCTGATGAACCTGTGAATTGAGGAGGTAATGCTGTTCCTGAAAAAGTTCCTAACAATGTTGCAGTAGCACTATTGCCATCATAAATTCTTAGTTGATCAAATCCTGCTTCAGTAGCAAATGATGTAAAAGTAACCGTAACTTGATCAGTTGTAACATTAGGACAAATTGTTGTTGTAACGTTTAAACTATTAGCATAATTAGCAGTTGCTCCACCTGGATCTGTAAAAGTTCCACCACAAACTGGTGGCGCCACTGGTGTTGTAATATTAACTCCAGTAGACCATAAACCTAAATCAGTAGCAGAACAAACATTTCTAACATATAAAGTATAGCAAGTATTTGGAGTTAATCCAGTTAAAATATATGGATTTGTTGTAGCTGAAACCCAACCTGTTGTTGTTGATGTTGGCGCAGGTGAACCACAAGGTAATGCTAAAACATTCCAAGTTGTTGCGGTACTATTATTTGTCCATCCTAAAGTAACAGAAGTTGATAATAATACAGATGTAACTACATTAGTTGTTTTTGGACAAGTTGGCGCTAGCGCACAAGTAACATTTGCTACCCAACCAGCAGCAACAGTTGCTGCTCCACTTCTAAATCTAAAGGTTAAACAACCATTTAGACTTGAAGATGTAAAAGGTCCAGGAATTACTGTTCCCCAATATGATCCAGCCAAACCACCAGGAACTGTTCCTGCAGGGTTTCCGCTAGAAATTTGAGTAGCTGCAGTTGAATTTCCATCAAAAACATATAATCCGTCAGCATTTATTTGAGTATTAAATGCAGTAAATGTTACTGTAACTGCATCTCCCACTATTAGTGGACAAACTGTAACTGTAGAATCTGTATTGTTAGTATAATTTGCTGTTGCTCCACCAGGATCTGTAAAAGTTCCTCCACAAACTGGTGGATTTACTTGTGTAGTAACATTTAAACCATTTGACCATTCGCTAATGTCAGTTGTTGAACATACAGCTCTAACATAAAATGTGTAACAAGTGGTAGCGCTTAACCCAGTAATTAAAAATGGATTTGTAGTTGTAGAAACCCAACCTGTAGTTGTGGCTGTTGGAACTGGTGAACCACAAGGCAAAGTTAAAACTTGAAATTCTGTTGCAGTACTATTGTTTGTCCAACCTAAATTTACTGAATTATTAGTTACTGTAGTTGCTACTAATGCAGATGGTTTAGGACAAGTTGGTGCTGGAGCACAAGTTACATTTGCAACCCAACCAGCAGGAGTGACACTTCCATCAGATGTAAACACAAATGTTAAACATCCTCCAGGTGCTGACGATGTAAATGAAGGAGGCAATGCTGTTCCTGTTAAATTTGCTAAAAGAGGAGAAGTAATTCCATTTCCATCATAAACTTTTAAGAAATCAAATCCATTTTCAACTGCAAAAGAGGTAAAAGTTACTGTAACTATTTCTGTTGCTGTTGTTGGACATATTACTGTTGTGATATTTGCATTATTTGCATAATTACCAGTTGGTCCACCAGAATCCACAAAATTTCCACCACATACTGGCGGTGCTGTAGTGGTTGTAAAACTAAATGGTCCAACCCAATTACTTGTTATTCCATCTGGACACAAAGCTCTTACATAATATTTGTAAGCAGTATTTGCGGTTAATCCAGTTGCAATGTAGGGTAAAGTACCATTATATATTACTCCTACACCTGTTGCTACAGAAGCTGCTGGTAAAACTTCGATTTCCCATGAAGTTGCACCACTCGGATTAGCCCAAGATAAACTTGCTTGATTGAATAATAAACCTGTTGCTGTTAATGTTGTTGGGTCTAAACATTGTTCTACAATTCTAACATTATCTAACAACCATCTGTCACCACTAATACCTGTTACAGTTTGGTTGTATTTCATTACAAAAGCAACGTATACTTGTGTGCCAATCATTGCTGCTGGAAAACTTATAATTTTCTCTGTATAAATATTATAAGCATTTTGAACTCCTGCAGGATCTAGTGTTAATTGATCTTCTGTATATTCAACTAGTTGAGTTGTATATGCAGCAGGATTGTTTTGTAATGCAGTAGATGGAGCGACTTTTACTTGATATAAGGTTCCTGTGTTTCCAAGTGTAAAAGAACGAGTAAAAAAACGTAATTGTCCATTTGGAGGCACGGTTACTAAAGGTGTTGCAAGGTAATCTTCGGAAGTGTTTCCTATACCAATATTTTCTCTATTTATATATGCTGCATTTGTGCCAGCGTATACTAAAGGTGGTGTAGCAACTCCATTATTGATTCCCCAACGCTGACCTAGTCCAATACCGTTGTCAAAAACTGCCCAGTTTCCAGTTCCTAAAGTCCAGTTACTTGATGGCAACGGATCTGGTCCAGTTGTGCTTTCAAATCCTTCTAATGCAAGTTGTGAGTAACTAACAAATGAAAGAAAGAAAGTTAGAATGAGTAATGTAATTTTCTTCATTTAATAAGGAAATTTAAATTAATTATTTTTGTTTGTTTGTTTTATATAATTTCCAAATTTAACAAAATTTATAAATAAAGTAATAAAATTGATGTTTTTAACTAAATAAAAATGCACAAATAAATTTAACCTGTAGATAGTCGATTTTTTATGCATTTTATCTATTTTTGCAGTAGAAAAAGAAACTAATGTTAGAAAAAGAAAAAAGAAGTTTTGAAAAAACAATAATTGTGGGTGTTGTAACTCAAAATCAAAGCGAAGAAAAATTACAAGAGTATCTTGACGAATTAGAGTTTTTAACTTTTACTGCTGGCGGTGAGGTTGTAAAACGTTTTTGGCAAAAAATGGAACGTCCAAATCCTAAAACATTTTTAGGAACAGGGAAAATGGATGAAATTGCCTTGTATTGTAAAGAAAATGATGTTTCGTCTGTAATTTTTGATGATGAATTATCACCTTCTCAACAAAAAAACATTTCTAAAATTATTGACAGTAAAATATTAGATAGAACCAATCTTATTCTAGATATTTTTGCTCAACGTGCTGAAACTTCTTATGCCAGAACACAAGTTGAATTAGCGCAATGTCAATACTTGCTGCCTAGACTTTCAGGAATGTGGACACACCTTGAGCGTCAAAAAGGAGGAATTGGTCTTCGTGGTCCAGGAGAAACTGAAATAGAAACTGACCGAAGAATTGTTCGCGATAGAATAGCATTGTTAAAAGAAAAAATTAAGACTATTGATAAACAAATGTCAGTGCAACGTGGTAATCGTGGAGCAATGGTTCGTGTTGCTTTAGTTGGATATACAAATGTTGGGAAATCAACATTAATGAATGTCATTAGTAAAAGTGAGGTTTTTGTAGAAAATAAACTTTTTGCTACATTAGACACTACAGTTAGAAAAGTTGTAATTGGCAATTTACCGTTTTTGCTTTCTGACACTGTTGGTTTTATTAGAAAACTACCAACTCAACTTATTGAATCTTTTAAAAGCACTCTTGATGAAGTTCGAGAAGCAGATTTATTACTTCATATTGTAGACATTTCTCATCCAGATTTTGAAGAACATATTGCATCTGTAAATCAAATTCTTTTAGATATAAAAAGTAATGATAAGCCAATAATTATGGTATTCAATAAAATTGATGCTTATAAACATCTTACTATTGAAACTGATGATTTAATTACCGAAAAAACAACGAAACACTATACACTTGATGAGTGGAGGGAAACATGGATGTCTAAAATTGGAAAGGATAAAGCTCTTTTTATATCGGCTTTAAACAAAGAAAATTTCGAATCTTTTAGAGAAGTAATTTATGATAAAATAAGAGAAATTCATGTAACTCGGTTTCCCTACAATAAATTTTTATATCCAGATTTTAAAGATATTGAGGTAGAATAAAAATTAGTGCGTTTTCAAAAAAAATCCCTTTAAGTCGACTGTAACCTAAAGGGATTTTGTTTGTGTTTAATTTTGGATTAAAATCCGTAATTTACACCTAAACCAAATACTTGTCTAACCTGAACCGCTTTAACAGCATTGTCATCATAAATTGCTTGTAATGAAATGTTTGCAGACATATATTTGTTAATTTTCATAACAATATTTGCTTGATAATCAACATCAACGTTTTGTGGTTTGTCTAAATAATTTGAATATAAATTAAGAATGTTTTCCCAAGAAACATTTTCCATTATTTTAAATTTGTAGTAAGCACTAACTGCTGCTCCAAACTCAAAACGCATAGTTTCATTTGCTTCAACACCAAAATAAGTAACTCCACTTGGCAAACCTGCTGTAAATTCTTTATGAACAAAAATTAATCTTGAAGTTGCTGGAGCAAAGTTTACTTTTAAATTGTCGCTTTTTTTCCACAACATACCTGGTCCAACTTGCAGATATGCAGGCGAGAAGAAATGCGAGATTTTAGTTCCAGTTGCTTTATCAAATCCAGAATCCATTTGAGTTTTAAAATTTAAAAATCCTGAATAATACCAATTACTTTGACCAACTCTTTTTCCGTAAAGTGAAGTAATTTCTATTCTATCATCAGATTTAGTTACATCTTGATCTTTTAACTTTGTTAATCCATAAGCCGCAATAAATTTATTGTCCCAAATAGAAGTTCTAGTTGAGTAATTTGCATCATAGTTTAAACCAATGTTTCCTGCAATATTAGATGTTCCGCCACCAAGCCACTCGTTGTTAAATGCTGATTGATTGAACAAGAAAACAAAGTTTCCTGTTTTTTTCCATCCTAATTTTGTGGTGTCTACAGCTTTAGTTGCTGCTGCTTGAGATTTTTCTAAAGCTAACTTTTCATTGCTTTGAGCTGATAAAGTAGAAATTGTAAATACTAACGAAATTGTGAGTAAAATTTTTTTCATTTTTGTTTGTTGTTTTAAATTTTCGAGTGCAAAGGTAATAATACATTTGACTTTAACAAATTTTAAACAACATGTAACTACTTGATTTTGTAGAATTTAAACTACTTTTTCTTAAATAATGGGACTGCAGAACAAGCTTCTCCATACATTATACTTTTTGCAATTGGTAGAAGATACTGTGCTACAATTACATAAGCGCTTTCTGGAACAGGTTTTTTAGAACAACCTTTAATAATTATTGGTTTGTCTTGATATTGCGAATAATCAATTTTAGAAAGTATCTCTTGATATAAAGAGGTTTCAATATCTGAAATAGTTCCTAAAACAACTTTTTTAGCAAACGGAGAAACGTTTATTGTAACCAAAATACTTGCCCAAGCCGGAATTATTGCATCTGTAGAGCAATTTATTGCAACATATTGATTGTTGTATTGTGACCAATCATGATTTTTCATGCTTTCACGAAAATCTTTTTCGCGCAAAAGAAATCCTTCAAAAAGCCAATGCGATATGTCTATTTGTGTTCTAATTCCTATTGGATAATAATCCTCCAAATCAAAAACTTCCAGCACAGAATTGGCAACTTTATTTATTATTTCATCCATTTATGCTGAATTTATTTAAGTATCTTATAACATTCCCAACTCCAGTTTTGCTTCTTCACTCATTAAATCTTTGCTCCAAGGTGGATCAAATGTAATTTCTACTTCGCATGTTTTTACAGTTTCTATTTTCGCAACTTTTTCTTCTACTTCTCGAGGTAAAGTTTCGGCAACAGGGCAATTTGGTGATGTTAATGTCATTAAAACTTTTACTTCGTTATCTTCGTTTATCATCACATCATAAATCAATCCCAATTCATATATATCAACAGGAATTTCTGGATCGTAAATGCTTTTTAAAACTTTTACAACGCTTTCTCCTAGATTTATTTCGTCTTTAAATTCTTCCATTTATGCTGAATTTATTTCAGCATCTCTGCTGAATGTTATTATCTTGTTATTTAATTTTTGCATTAAATGCTAATGCATACATCTTTATCTGTTTTATCATAGAAACCAATCCGTTTGCACGAGTAGGTGACAAATGTTCTTTTAAACCAATTTCATTAATAAAATCGGTATTTGCCTCTAAAATTTCATTTGGTTTTTGATTTGAAAAAACGCGTATCAAAATGGCTATTATTCCTTTAGTAATTATAGCATCACTATCGGCAGTAAAAACTATTTTATCTTCATTTAATTTTCCTATCAACCAAACTTTTGATTGGCAACCTTTGATAGTATTTTCATCTGTTTTATATTTTTCATCTATTAAAGGAAGGTTTTTTCCTAAATCAATAATATATTGAAATCGTTCATCCCAATCATCAAACATTGAAAACTCATCAACTATTTCCTCTTGTATTTCTTTTATAGTCATTTTAATTAATTATTCTTTTTTTCCAAAAGAGACTATTTTATTTATTAATTTTTCAATTTCAACTGGTGGAAAACCATGGTCAAAATCTTTAGTTTGATATTCTTTTCCATTACTATTTACTTTTAAATTTGCAATAGCTGCGCCATCATAAAATCGTTTTTGAGTAGGATCATTATAAGCTGATAGATTTTCTAACATTGAAGTTTCAAAATAACTTTGAAGTTCACTCCAATCATTTTCAGAAATTCTTGATGACTCGCCTTTTTCGCCTCCATTTCTATCGTTAGAAACTGTAACGAGCTTGTTTTCGATAGTTATTTTTTGATAAAACCCTCTTGTATTGGCTTCATATACAAATTTTGGCATTTGTTTTTCTTGATTTGCTGACGTTTCATTAGATGTTAAAGTAGTGGTTTCAACTGCTTTTTTTTGACAATTACAACTCATAAAAGCAAATGCAATTGTAAGTAATAGGGAAATTTTTTTCATTTTTTTAAGTTTTTTTATATTTTTAGGACAGCATCATTTTAGCTTTTTTAACAGCTTCGACAAAGATATCAATTTCTTCTTTAGAATTATAAAAAGCAAAGCTCGCTCTAATTGTTCCTGGAATTTTATAGAAATCCATAATCGGTTGTGCGCAATGATGTCCGGTTCGTACCGCTATTCCTAATTTATCTATAATCGTGCCAATGTCATACGGATGAATTCCTTCGATATTAAATGAAATTACAGACGCTTTATTCAATCCTGAAATTTCAGGACCAAAGATTCTTAAACCTTCTATTTCTAATAATTTTGACGTTGCATATACTAATAATTCGTGTTCATAAGCTTGTATGTTTTCAAAACCTATTTCGTTTAAATAATCAATTGCTGTTCCAAGAACAATTCCGGCTTCTATATTTGGAGTTCCGGCTTCAAATTTATGAGGCAAATCTGCATAAGTAGTTTTCTCAAACGAAACTGTTGCAATCATTTCTCCTCCACCTTGATATGGCGGTAATTTTCTAAGCCACTCTTCTTTTCCATATAATATTCCAACTCCTGTTGGACCAAAAATTTTGTGCCCAGAAAAAACATAAAAATCACAGTCTAATTCTTGAACATCAGGTTTTAAATGTGGAACAGCTTGTGCTCCATCGATTAATATTGCAGCACCAACTTGATGCGCTTTTTCTATCATATATTTTATAGGATTCAAAGTTCCTAACGCATTTGATATATGATTTACAGTTACAATTTTAGTATTTGTAGAAAGTAATTTATCAAATTCTGAAAGAATCAATTCGCCTTCATTGTTCATAGGAATTACAACTAATTTTGCTCCGGTTTTTTCACATAACATTTGCCATGGCACAATATTACTATGATGTTCTAATGCCGAAACCATAACCTCATCGTCAACTTTCAACAATGAAGCAAAACCATTTGCAACAGCATTAATAGCATGTGTTGTGCCTGATGTAAAAATTACTTCGTATGGAAATTTAGCATTTATATGATTTTGAATTTTTGAGCGAGATTGCTCATAAGCATCTGTTGCTAATTGGCTTAAAGTATGTACACCGCGATGAATATTAGCATTTATTTCTTGATAATATTTTGTAATTGCATCAATCACAACTTGAGGTTTTTGAGAAGTTGCACCGTTATCAAAATATATTAATGGTTTGCCATTAACTTTTTGTGAAAGTATAGGAAAATCGGCTCTTATTTTATTTATATCTAACATCCTTATTTATAAAAATTCTAAATACAAAAGTAAGCAAATTGAAACGGAATATTATCAAACGTTTGTTAATAATTATTGAAAGTGTTAAGCCACGGATTAAACGGATTTTATTGATAGGCATGGATTTATTGTAATTTTAATGAATTAAAAATGTAATTTTATTAAATCTGTTTAATCTGTATAATCCATGGCTAATTTTTTATAAATTGCTTAAAATTTACTTTCATGAAAAAATTCTTTAAAATTCTCGCTGTTCTACTACTATTGGTTTTGGTTTATCTTCGAATAGAAATCTATCCACAACTCGATTTGATATCTGGTTTTGCTTCAAAAAGTGTTGCTTCTGGACATTTTATTGATAATCGAAGTTTGGAAACTATTAAGCAAGGCGACAACGATATTGACAAAATAGATTGGGCAACTAATGAAATTGATGATGCTGAACGGTTTGTAACCTCAAAAGTTTACGGATTTAAGGAAAGAAAGGCTATTTATCGCGAAGGTTTGGGCGCAACATTAATCAATGATGATTTTGATGTTTCTAAACCTTATGAAACTCCTAAAAGAACCCAATTAAAAAGAGCGCTTCCTTTTCCGTTTGGAGATTTAGAATTAAAAGATACTGCTTTCACAAATATTGATTACCAGAAATTAAATACTACAGTTGAAAATGCTTTTGATAAAAAAGGCATAAAAAACAAAAGAACACGTTCTGTAATAGTGATTTATAAAGACAAAATAATTGCTGAAAAATATGATGTTGGTTTCAATAAAAATTCTAAAATTTTAGGTTGGTCGATGACAAAAAGTATCACAGGAACATTATTTGGAATACTTCAAAAACAAGGCAAAATAGACATTGATAAACCTGCACCAATTGATGAATGGGCAACTGATTCACGTAAAAACATTACACTAAACGATTTGCTTCATATGAACTCTGGATTGGAATGGGAAGAAAACTATGAAAAAATATCTGATGCCACTAAAATGCTTTTTCAAGCAGAAGATATGGGAAAGTTACAGCTTGAAAAACCAAAACAATTTGCACCAAATACACATTGGAATTACTCTTCTGGAACGACCAATTTGTTGTCTAAAATTCTGAGAAATAAGTTTAAAACTCATCAAGACTATTTAGATTTTTGGTATTCATCATTATTGGATAAAATTGGGATGAACTCTGCATTGGTAGAAACCGATATGGCTGGAAACTTTGTTGGTTCGTCCTATGGTTGGGCAACTACAAGAGATTGGGCAAAATTTGGATTACTCTATTTACACAAGGGTAATTGGAATGGCGAACAATTATTTGACGAAAGTTGGGCGAAATACGTTGCAACTCCAACAAATACTTCAAACGGAAGATATGGAGCGCATTTTTGGTTAAATGCTGGCGGATATTTTCCAGATGTTCCAAGAGACATGTTTTATGCAAGCGGTTATCAAGGTCAAATGGTTGCGGTTTTTCCAAGTCACGATTTAGTAATTGTAAGAATGGGACTGAGCGAAGATTTTGATTTTAATGGGTTTTTGAGCGAGGTTGTTGGGAGTTTAAAGAATTAATAAATGTGTTTTGGTTAATTTAGTTAAAATTATATAACTTTACAATCACTTAAAAATAAGAACTTATGAAAAAAACAATCAGATTTATTACAGTATTATTAATCCTTACCTCAACATTATTTTCTTCTTGCAGCAGTGATGATAATGGTGAATCTTTTGGAACCTCTACAGGAAATTATTTTCCATTATCAATTGGTAATAATTGGAAGTATTTTGATATAAGTCAAAGTCTCATAACGGAAATGGAAATCACTGGAACAACAAGCTTTAGTGGCCAAACTTATTATCAATATATTGATGATAGTGATACTTTTGTGATGACACATTGGTTTGCGAAAAAAGGTGCAACATATTTTATAAAATCCGGTGACACGACGTTTAATCAAGATGGTTTAGATATTACAATTAAAAGTTATGAATTGCCAATTTTAAAAGATGATTATGCAGTAAATGATAGTTGGACCGGAAGAGTATCTCCTAAGGTTACCTTTTCTGGAAACGGAACTTCTGGAACACTTCCTTTTAAAGTAGATTATACTGGAATTAATTATTTTAAAGGAGAATTGCTTCTAAATGGAACAACTTATCCAAATGTGATTAAAACCAGAATCACTATTTCTATTAATGCTAATGACCAAATAACAAATAGTTCTGAAGAATATTGGTATGCGGAAAATATTGGAATAATTAAATTTATAACAACAAATTCTGACAATTCAATTGATGAAAAAGATATTAATAGTTACACAATTAACTAGAATTTTTTTTAATTAAACGTTACAAATCAAATCCTAAATTAACGCCCAATTTAGTAGCAATAATTTTAGTAATTCGTTTTTTAAGTTCTGGAATTTTGATGCTTTCAATTACTTCATTAGAAAACGCGTACATCAATAATGCCTTGGCTTCTTTCTTGGGAATACCACGTTGTTGCATGTAAAACATTGCGTTTTCGTCTAGTTGACCAATGGTGCAACCGTGCGAACATTTTACATCGTCGGCAAAAATTTCTAGTTGTGGCTTGGCATTTATTGTGGCTTTGTCGCTTAACAAAATGTTGTTGTTTTGCTGAAAAGCATCTGTTTTTTGGGCTTCTTTTTCTACAAAAATCTTTCCGTTAAAAACACCTGTTGCGCTGTCTGAAAGGATGGTTTTATAGTTTTGATGGCTTTCGCAATTGGGTGTTGCGTGCTGCACCAAAGTGTAATGATCTACGTGTTGCTTGTCGCCAATTATGGTTATTCCTTTTAATGTAGAATCGATGTGTTCGCCTTGATGATAGAAATTTAGGTTGTTACGAGTGATGTTTCCACCAAAAGTAAACGTATGAACCGAAACAAAACTGTTGTCTTTTTGAGCAATATAAGTATTGTCAATTAAATTGGCAGTTAGTAAATCATTCTGAATTTTATAGTAATCTACAACAGATCGTTTTTCAGCAAAAATCTCTGTAACCGAATTGGTTAACACTGGGTTTTCATTTAAACATTGATGTCTTTCAATAATTTGAACGTGTGCATTTTCGCCAACAATTACTAGATTTCTTGGTTGAACCATTAACGCATCTTCTATTCCTGTAGAGAAATAAATGATTTCGATTGGTTTTTCGACAACCTTACTTTTTGGAATGTTTATGTATGCACCTTCGTTTGCAAAAGCGGTATTTAATGTAGTTAAACTTTCGTCTTTACTTGCAATTTTATTGAAATATTCGTCAATTGCCAACTTATATTTAGGTTTTGATAATGCAGATGACATTAGGCAAACATCCAATCCATCGTGGGTTGTTGCCGATAAAAAAGAGGAGAATTTTCCGTCTACAAAAATTACTTTGTACGTATCAATTTCGTGAAGGAAATATTTTTTTACAGCAGCAAATTCAACTGCATTTTCGTGTTTTGGAAAAACAGAATAGTCATTTTTTAGAATGGCATTCAGTGATGTATATTTCCAAGCTTCGTCTTTTTTAGTTGGAAAACCTTTATTTTCGAAGTTTTTTATGGCTAATGTTCGCACATCGTGAAGTTCTGAATGAACGTCTATTTGCTCTTCAAACGCCATAAAAGACGATACTAATTTTTCTTTTAAATCCATTGTTTTCCTGTTTTTTGTTTCAGGTTTTTTTTGTTTAAGGTTTCAGGTTATTGAAACTTGTTTCCTTTAAAATCTTTTTTATTTAAATATGTGATAAAGTTTTTAATCTTTTCACTTAAGTTTTCATATTTGCTTTTTAATTCAACAAACTGTTCTTCTGAAATGTATTCATAATCAAAAAGTCTATATATCTGTGATCTTGATTCGCCTGCAGAACCTTTTGCAATAGATAAAAATTGACGAAATTCTAAATTACCGTCTCTTTCAAATCCTTCAGCAATATTATCCATAACAGAACCAGACGACGCTTTTATTTGATCTTTAAGTCTAAAATCGGTTTTTAAATCTGTTTCTTTAGAAATTAAATAAATTTCTTTTGCAAGTCTTCTTGCTTCTTGCCAGATTTCTAGATCTTCAAACTTATTGATTGTAGCCATATTTTATTTTATGGTATATTTTGTTTTAGTTTTTTTGTTTCAAGTTTTTTTTGTTTAAATTTTCAAGTTCTCAATAAATTAAATGACACATATTCTCTAATACGAATTAACTTGAAACCTGAAACAATTTTAATTAACCTGAAACAATTATTTTTAAACTAATTCCGTTTTAATCCAATCGTAACCTTTTTCTTCAAGTTCGTATGCCAATTCTTTTCCGCCAGATTTTACAATTTTTCCGTCCATTAAAACGTGAACAAAATCTGGAATTATATAATCTAACAAACGTTGGTAATGCGTAATTACAAGTACTGCGTTGTTTTCGTTTTTTAATTTATTTACACCATTTGCTACAATTCGAAGTGCGTCAATATCTAAACCAGAATCGGTTTCGTCTAGAATTGCAATTTTTGGTTCTAGCATTGCCATTTGAAAAATTTCGTTTCGTTTTTTTTCTCCACCAGAAAACCCTTCGTTTAATGAACGTGATAAAAATTTTCTATCAATTTCTAATAATTCAGATTTTTCACGAATTAATTTTAGCATTTCGTTGGCTGGCATGTCTTCTTTACCGTTGGCTTTTCTAGTTTCGTTTATAGCTGTTTTGATAAAATTGGTAACCGAAACTCCAGGAATTTCTACAGGATATTGAAACGATAAGAAAACGCCTTTGTGTGCTCTTTCTTCTGTTGCTAATTCTGAAATGTCTTCTCCTTCTAAAAAGATTTTTCCATCAGTTACTGTGTAGTTTTCGTTACCTGCAACAATTGACGCTAGTGTGCTTTTTCCTGCGCCATTTGGACCCATAATTGCGTGAACTTCTCCAGCTTTTATTTCAAGATTGATGCCTTTTAATATTTCTTTGTCTTCTATTGAAGCGTGTAAATTTTTTATTTGTAACATAGTTAATTTGGAAATTTGATAATTTGGAAATTTGGAAATTCCAAGTTTATTTTTGTTTTGTTGTTATAATTATTTTATTGACTATTCTTGAAATGTTATTTAGTTGTTCAATTAAATTATTTGCGTTTGGATAATTTTTAGAAAACTTACAAAGTTCTAACCAATAAATAGTTTCTTCTATTTCTTTTGCCGATATTTTAAATTTATGAATAAAATTAGCTTTGCTTTTTGCATTTTGAGCTTCTCTAATATTTGCTCCTATTAATGTTCCAGATTTTAAAAGCTGATTAGCAATAACATATTTTTTGTCTATTTGCAATTCTTCACAATAACTAATAACATCTAATGCAAACTGAAATGTTAGTTTTATTATAATATTTTCTTTTTCTTCCATTTACAAATTTTCATATTATCTCATTTTTAAATTAATTTAAAAAATCTAATTGTATTTTGTTGTCTTTATTAAACTCATCTGCATTAAAGTGCTTATCACCAAGGTATTCCATCCCTAAATATTCAGCCGATTTTCGAAAAGGAGTATAAAAATCATAATCTATTTCATCGTCGTGAGAATTGGAAAAAACAGCTACTTTTTTTCCTCTTAATTGTCTTCCTGTTTCTTTTTCAATTCGAATTAAATCCGAAAATCGATCAAAAAACACTTTCATAATGCCACTCATACTGTACCAATAAATTGGTGTCGCAAAAATTAATGTATCATATTTTTCAATAATTGATTTCATTAATGGTAAAAAATCGTCGTTTCTGTTTTTGCTTTCGTAATCGTAATATGAGATTTGATAGTCTTTCAAATTAATCACATCAAAATTACATTGGCTTGAAATTGCATCAACAATATTGGTTGTATTTCCATTATTACGAGAAGAACCAACAATAATTACTTTTTTGTTATTCATAATGCCCTTTTAATGAAATAATATTTTATATTTCAATAGTGTTCTCGTCAACAATTTCATAAATAATTCGATGTTCTTAACTAATTCTCCTTGACCAATAACCAGATAAATTATGTTTCAAAGGTTCTGGTTTTCCAATACCTTCAAATGGATTATCTTGAATTGCTCTTAACAATTCTGATATTTTTTTAAGTATCGATTTATTTCCTGTTTTAGTCCAAAATTCTAAATCTTTCTTGGCTTTTTTAGAAAATATTATTTCCATAACTTGTCTATTTCCTCTAAAGTCATTTTTATTCCTTTTCCCTGTTTTAATTCTTCCCTTGCTTCTAGAATTTCTTTTACAAATTCAGGATTATAGGGTTTCTCTTTTTCTTCAACAATTTCAAAACCAAGTGCTTTTGCCAATGATTTTAACACTGGAAAATCTTTTTTCTTTACATTTTTTAAAACTATATCCATAATTTTTTTAGTTTCAGGTTTAAAGTTTCAAGTTAATTAATTTTACTTATTATGTTATATTCTGTTTATTTCAATGTTAGGTTTAAACTTGAAACCTGAAACCTGAAACAAATATTTTATCCAACACTTCCTTCCAAGCTTATCTCCAAAATCTTCGGAGCTTCAACAGCAAATTACATTGGTAATTTATTTAAATTTTTCCTGAATATAAATCCCAAATAGGGAAACACATTTCATAATCATTCCAAACAATATCTCCGTATTTAATAGAAAAGTTTTTAAAATTTTCTGTTTCCAAATATTTTCTAGTCATTAAATTTTTAGAAGCGTTCAAAAAAGGATAAAAATCAATTTTTCGCTCTACTTTATCATCAAAAATAAATTGAATGACATAATCGTTTATCAATTTTGCTTCTACAATATTGATAACTTTTACATCTTCTTCCGAATAATTTTGTGTAATTATCATTTTAGTTTTGTATTTATTTTTTCAAAATTAATGCTTTTGTGATAAACAAAAAAATCAACCCATTTTTGTACAATTTCTTCTGATTTAAATTCTAATAAATCTTTCAAATCTTGTAGTTTGCCTCCTTGAATTGGATTTCTTCCTTTTACATTTTTTATAATTATTTCGGTAATTATTCCATTTTAGATAATAAATTCAACCTTACTTTCAAACTCATTATAAATAACGTGAACGTGAATTGGTTCGTGTTCATTAGAATAGAACATTATTATTAATCCTAAATATTCAAATAGTTTTGGCATTACTTACATTGTTTTTATCCTACACTTCCTTCAAGTGAAATCTCCAACAACTTCTGAGCTTCAACAGCAAATTCCATTGGTAATTTATTTAAAACTTCTTTACTAAAACCATTTACGATTAATGCAATTGCTTTCTCGGTTGGAATTCCTCTTTGATTACAATAAAAAACTTGGTCTTCGCCAATTTTACTTGTTGTTGCTTCGTGTTCAATTTTGGCCGATGTGTTTTTACTTTCAATATATGGAAACGTATGCGCACCACAATTATTTCCCATCAACAACGAATCGCATTGTGAAAAATTACGAGCATTATCAGCATTTGCGCCAATTCTAACCAAACCACGATAACTATTTTGAGATTTTCCGGCCGAAATTCCTTTGGAAATTATAGTCGATTTTGAATTTTTTCCAATGTGAATCATCTTCGTTCCAGTATCGGCTTGTTGAAAATTATTGGTAACTGCAATCGAATAAAATTCGCCAATAGAGTTGTCGCCTTTTAAAATAACCGATGGATATTTCCAAGTAATTGCCGATCCGGTTTCGACTTGTGTCCAAGAAATTTTTGCATTTTTCTCGCAAATTCCTCTTTTGGTAACAAAATTATAAACGCCACCTTTTCCTTCTTTATTTCCAGGATACCAGTTTTGAACCGTTGAATATTTTATTTCGGCATCATCCAAAGCAATTAATTCTACAACTGCTGCGTGTAATTGATTTTCGTCACGACTTGGAGCAGTACAACCTTCGAGATAGGAAACATAACTGCCTTCATCAGCAATTAAAAGTGTGCGTTCAAATTGTCCTGTTCCAGCTTGATTAATTCTGAAATAAGTTGATAATTCCATTGGACAACGAACGCCTTTTGGAATATAACAAAAACTTCCGTCAGAGAATACTGCCGAATTTAATGCGGCATAAAAATTATCTCTTTGTGGAACAACAGTTCCAAGATATTTTTTTACTAATTCTGGATGTTGTTTAATGGCATCAGAAATCGAACAAAAAATAATTCCTTTTTCACCTAATGTTTTCTTAAATGTAGTTGCAACTGAAACAGAATCTACCACAATATCCATTGCAATGTTGTTCATCATTTTTTGCTCATCCACATTAATTCCTAGCTTTTTATACATTGCTAAAAGTTCAGGATCAACATCGTCTAATGTTTTATTGGGATCAATAGATTTTGGTGCAGAATAATACGAAATTGCTTGAAAATCGGGTTTTTCATAACGAACATTTGCCCATTCTGGTTCTACCATTTCTTGCCAAGCACGAAACGCTTCAATGCGCCAATCGGTCATCCATTGTGGTTCTTCTTTTTTTAAAGAAATAGCACGAACAATATCTTCGTTTAAACCAATAGGAAAAGTTTCCGATTCTATATCTGTATAAAATCCGTATTCGTATTCTTTAGTTTCTAATTCGATTTTTAAATCGTCTTCTGTGTATTTACTCATTTTTTAATCTAAAAATTGAAAAATCTAAAAAATCTAAAAAACAGAAACACTATTTTAATAAACTCTTTTTGCTTTTTTCGATTATATTATTTGGATTTTTTTGATTCTTACTTGTCTTGTTTTTCTAAATTTTTTAGATATTTAATATAATTTCCTAATTGTTTTGATATTTCTAAAACATCATTTCTATGATTATAAAAATTTTCTTCATTAATGTACTCTAATAATTTCAAAAATTAAACATATTTCTACATTCACCTGCTGAACCTTTTGAAAAATAAAGAAATCTTATTAATTCTTTTTTAGTTTCTCTTTCAAATCCTTCTGCAATATTATTTGAAATTGATAATGCTGCTCTTTGTAATTGATCTTTTAATCCAAAATCTTTAGCGATTTGTTGATTTGTCAATGTTAATTTATAGACTTTAACTCCAAATTCAAGAGCTTTCTGATAAACTTCCATTTCTTCAAATGAACTATATTTTGCCATATTTTTTGATTTTTATCGAAAATATTAAAAAAGCTAAAAATTCGAAAGCAAATTTAAATTCATAAAATTTAGTTTCTTCTTAGTTTTTTTGCTTTTTTAGATTTTTTAAATTCTTTTTGCTTTTTTAGATTCTTTTTGCTTTTTTAGATTTTTTTAAAGAGAAAACGATTCTCCACAACCACAAGTTCTACTTGCATTTGGATTATTAAATACGAATCCTTTACCGTTTAATCCGCCAGAAAATTCTAAAATTGTTCCTGCAAGATACAAAAACGATTTTTTTTCAACAGCAATTTTCACATCATTATCTTCAAAAACTTTATCGTTTTCACCAATCTCTTTATCAAATTTTAACTCATAAGACAAACCAGAGCAACCACCACTTTTTACGCCTACTCTTACATAGTCTTGGGCAATGTCAAACCCATCATCGGTCATCATATCAACGATTTTCTTTTTGGCAATATCAGATACTTTAATCATAGCTTATTTATATTTTTTCTAAATAATGCACAAAGTTACTACAATTATCGCTTTTTTCAATATCCAATAACATTTTTATAACGAATGATTGTATAGAAAAAAATGATTTTAATGTTATAAAACAAAGCTATTTAGTAAATTGCAACCTTTTAATATCAAAAAAACAATGAAAATCTACCCAATAGAATCTGGAAACTTTAAACTCGATGGTGGCGCAATGTTTGGCGTTGTTCCTAAAACTATTTGGAATAAAACCAATCCAGCAGATGAAAATAATCTTATTGATATTGCTGCACGATGTCTTTTAATAGAAGATGGAAACCGATTAATATTGATTGATACCGGAATGGGAAACAAGCAATCTGAGAAGTTTTTTGGATATTATTCACTTTGGGGAACCCATTCTATGGACAAATCATTGGCAAAATATGGTTTTTCTAGAGATGATATTACCGATGTTTTTATGACACATTTGCATTTTGACCATTGTGGCGGAAGTGTTAATTGGAATAAAGACAAAACTGGATACGAAGTTGCTTTTAAAAATGCTAAATATTGGACTAATAAAAGCCATTGGAATTGGGCAACAAATCCAAATCCTAGAGAAAAAGCATCTTTTTTATCTGAAAATATTTTACCTATTCAAGAAAGTGGTCAGTTGAATTTTATTAAAAAAAACGAAGGTGATTTCTTAGAAAAGTCAGAATTAGATTTTGACATTTTCTTTGTTGATGGTCACACCGAAAAAATGATGATTCCTCATATTAAATATAAAGATAAAATTATAGTTTTTTGTGCAGACTTAATTCCTACCGCAGGACACTTACCTTTGCCATATGTTATGGGTTATGATACAAGACCGCTATTAACCTTACCAGAAAAAGCAAAATTTTTAAATGCCGCAGCTGAAAATAATTATCATTTATTTTTAGAACATGATGCTCATAATGAAATCATTACAGTCGAAAAAACCGAAAAAGGCATTAGAGTAAAAGAAATTTTTAAATGTCAAGATATCTTAATCTAATGTTAATGAGTTGCTAACGTGTAAAAAACTAAATACTTTTAAACCAAATTTATTAAAACTTTAAATAATGAAATTTATTAAACCTACATTACTTACTGCTTTTGCAGCGTTAATTTTATCAAGTTGTTCTCCAGCTTTGGCGCCAATGGTTTCGACCAATGCTGCCAATATTGATAAAACTCCTTTAAAAACTACTCCTTTAAAAGAAGAAGATTTAAGACGTTGGAGTCACTTTGATTTAGTAAAAGATACCATTCCTGGAATGAGTGTAGACAAAGCATATGCCGAAATAATTAAAAGCAAAAAAGGAACTAAAATAGTTGTTGCAGTAATTGATTCTGGCGTTGACATAGACCATGAAGATTTAAAAGGAAGAGTTTGGATTAACAAAAAAGAAGTTGCAGGAAACAAAAAAGATGATGACAATAACGGATTTGTAGATGATGTTAATGGTTGGAATTTTCTTGGAGATGCTACAGATGAAAACCTTGAATTAACTCGTATAGTTAAAAAAGGTGCCAATACTCCAGAATATGCTAAAGCAAAAGCTGAATTAGATACAAAATTAGCAGAGATGATGCAATACAAACCTCAAATGGACATGATTGTAAAAGCTGATAAAGCTATAAAAGCACATTTAAAAAAAGAGATTTATACTGTTGATGACATGAAAAAAATTGTAACAACAGATGCATCACTTAATCAGAGTAAAATGATTATGATGAGTGTAGCATCTCAAGTTGGACCAAATTTTCAAGAAGATATAAAAGGTCAGATAGATCAAGTTTATGATATGATAAATTATAATCTTAATGTAAATTATGACGGAAGAAAAACTGGAGATAATCCTGAGAATATGGAAAATAAATTCTATGGAAACGGAAACGTAAAAGGACCAGATGTAGAAGATGCATTGCATGGAACTCATGTTTCTGGAATAATTGCTCAAATTAGAGGTAACTCAAAAGGTGGTGATGGAGTTGTTTCTAGCAATGTTGAAATTATGGCTGTTCGCGCAGTTCCTAATGGTGATGAATATGATAAAGACATTGCATTAGCAATTCGATATGCGGTTGATAATGGTGCAAAAGTTATTAACGGAAGTTTTGGAAAAGATTATTCACCTAATAAAGAATGGGTTTGGGATGCAATAAAATATGCAGCAAGTAAAGACGTTTTAATTGTTCATGCTGCAGGAAACGATGCAAAAAATATTGACACCGAACCAAATTTTCCAACTGATGAAATGAGTGGCAGTGAAATTTCTGATAATCTTATAACCATTGGCGCATTAAACTACGAATATGGTTCTAAATTAGTTGCCGATTTTTCTAATTTTGGTTCAAATAATGTTGATGTATTTGCTCCTGGAGTAAAAATTTATGCAACTGTTCCTAACAATAAATATGTTTATGAGCAAGGAACTTCTATGGCATCGCCAAATGCTGCAGGAGTTGCCGCTTTAGTTCGCTCTTATTATCCAAGTTTAACTGCGTCGCAAGTAAAACATATTCTTATGGATTCTGGAACTCCAATTACTACAGAAGTTCTTTTGGGTGAAGCTAAAGAAAAACGTTCTTTTACCTCAGCATCTAAATCAGGTAAAATTGTAAATGCATACAATGCTTTGATAATGGCAGAGCAAATGTCTAAAAAATAAATTTTAAAATTTAGTAGCAAATTTCACAAGTTTTCACGAATTTTTTTGTGCTAATTTGTGAAATTTGTGTTTTATAAAATATTTCAAAATGAAAAAATTAATCTTACTTCTATTTTTAGTTTCTACAACTATTTTTGCTCAAAGTTCTACTTATTGGCAACAACATGTTGATTATAAAATGGATGTTGTTATGGATGTTAAAACCTATCAATATAAAGGAACGCAAGAATTGGTTTACACTAATAATTCTCAAGATACTTTAAAAATGGTTTTTTATCATCTATATAACAATGCGTTTCAACCTGGAAGCGAAATGGATATGCGTTTACAATCTATTAAAGATCCTGACAGTAGAATGGTGAACAAAATAAAAGTAAATGATAAAGAGATAAAAGAAAGTAAAATTTCTAAATTACTACCACATGAAATTGGTTTTTTACACATTTCCAACTTTAAACAAGATGGAGAAAATGCAATTGCTAAAGAAGTAGAAACTATTCTAGAAGTAACACTTGCAAAACCAATTTTGCCCGGAAAATCAACCACACTTACTTTAGACTTTGATGGTCAAGTTCCAGTTCAAATTCGTCGTTCTGGAAGAAATAATAAAGAAGGTGTAGAATTATCAATGAGTCAATGGTATCCAAAAATGGCCGAATTTGATTTTGAAGGATGGCATGCAGATCCATATATTTCTAGAGAATTTCATGGAGTTTGGGGAAATTTTGATGTAAAAATCACCATCGATAAAAAATACATTTTGGGTGGCACAGGTTATTTACAAAACCCAAACGATATTGGCTATAATTACCAACAAAAAGAAATAAAAGTTAGTATTCCTAAAAAGCAAAAAACACTGACGTGGCATTTCAAAGCACCGATGGTTCATGATTTTACTTGGGCTGCAGATAAAAATTATATTCACGATGTTGTAAAAACCGATTTTGGAACAACCTTACATTTTTTATATAAAAACAATCCAAATATTATTGAAAACTGGAAAGCTGCGCAACCAAAAACAGTTGAAATAATGAAGCATTACAATACTATTGTTGGAAAATATCCTTATGAACAGTACTCTATAATTCAAGGTGGCGATGGCGGAATGGAATATGCCATGTGTACTTTAATTCTAGGTGAAGGAAAACTTGACGGATTGATTGGAGTAATTGCTCACGAAATGGGACATTCATGGTTTCAACACGTTTTAGCGAGTAACGAAAGTAAAAATGGTTGGATGGACGAAGGATTTACAACTTTTATTGAAGATTATGTAACTTATGAAATGTCAGACAAAAAAGCCGAAAATCCAATTATTGGTTCTTACAAAGCTTACAGAAAACTAGTTGAATCAGGCAAAGAACAACCACTTTCTACTCATGCTGATAGATTTGACGAAAACAGAAGTTACAGTACAGCATCTTACATAAAAGGTGAATTATTTTTGACTCAATTAGAATATTTAATTGGAAGAAAAAATTTAATGAAAACTATAAAACGATTTTATAGCGATTTTAAGTTTAAACATCCAACGCCAAACGATATTAAACGAACTGCCGAAAGAGTTTCGGGTGCCAATTTAGATTGGTATTTAACCGATTGGGCAAAAACGCTAAACACCATTGATTACGGAATTAAATCAATAACAGAAGATGGAAACAACACCAAAATTAGTTTAGAAAGAATAGGAAGAACTCCAATGCCAATTGATGTTCTTGTTGAATATACTGATGGAAGCAAAGAATCTTTTTATATTCCGTTGCGAATGATGAGTTATGAAAAAGAAAATTCAACAGCAAATATAAAAAGAACAACTTTAAGAGATTGGACTTGGGGAAACCCTAATTATGAATTTACAATTTCAAAACCTCGAACATCAATATTTAAAATAACATTAGACCAAAGTGGCTTGATGGCCGATGTGAAATTAGAAAATAATGTTTATGAGATAAAGTAAAAAAAGGCGTTCAATTTTTATGAACACCTTTCTGTTTGTTGTAAAAAATAATTTTTACAATAATTTTATTTCTAAAATTTCATAAAAAGTTTTATAACTATTGCTTTTAGCTTCAAAAAACTCTTGTTCCCTGTAACGAACTTCTATTTTTTCGCCTTTATCAACTTTTTTCTTGATAAATAAAGTGTCGCCATCATAAGGAAACAACCAAACAAAATCTTTGCTTACTTTATTTTCATCTATTATTCTAATCGTATTAAATTCGTTTGAAATCATAGAGTCATAATTTCCTGTAAACAATAAATCTACAGTATCTTCAACTACTTCTTCAACAACAGCTTCATCTTCTGATTGCATATTTGCAAAAATCTCTGGACAAATTAATGCCATTTCCAAACCTACATTTTCGGCAACTTTCTCAACAGTTTCCATTTTTTTCTCAGGATTGTAGCCAATAATTTTTTGTTCTTTTAGGTCTAATTTATCTAGAGATTGAAAAATGCAAATTCCTAAAGAAACGTCAGAAATTTTTTCTTCGCCTTTAGCTTTAGCACATTCGCATGTTGTTGTAGCTAATTTTTTATAAACTGCCTCTTTCTTTTGAGCGAAAGAAATAATAGTAAAAAACAAAAAGAATACTGTAAATTTTTTCATGAGTTTAAAGGTTTGATGTTTTTATTAGTGCTGAAACAAAAATAGAATAATAATTAGTATGACAAATTATTTTTAAATATTTTTTTTGGAATAGAATTTGTAGTTTTACAATCTATTAATAATTTTTACGTATGAAATATATTCAATTATTCGTTATTTTAATTCTTTTGGGATTTACTACAAAAACTCAGGCACAAGCACTTAGTTTAAAAACCAGTAGTGTAAGTTATGCCGAAAAAAATGAAATTGGCAAATGGAGCAAATGGTCAGAATTTGTAAAGGCAGATATTCTTATTACAATTGATGGTAAAAAAAATAGAATTATTGTGAATTCTCCAGAGATTCAGGTTTTTACAATAACAGCTTATGGCGATAAAACCGAAACTGAAACTGATAAAATTGTTCCTTTTGAGTGTGTTGACCACAATGGTTCTAAGTGTAATATTATCGTAATTACTAGAAAAAAAGAAGACAACAGAATGCAGTTTTACATCAATTACTCCGAAGTAAAATTTGTATACAACATCTACAACTAACTTTTATACAATGGATTTTTCCTATCCTAAAAACGAAAAATTAAAAAGCAAAAAAACAATTGATTTGCTTTTTTCAGAAGGAAAATCTGTGTCTAAATTTCCGCTACGTTTGGTTTATTTTGCTCTTGATGATTCAGAAAACGCAATAAATTTTGGTGTTTCTGTATCTAAAAAACATTTTAAAAAAGCAGTAGATAGAAATTATTTTAAACGTGTTTTGCGCGAATGTTATCGATTGAATAAACATTTAATTATTGATAATCTAGACAAGAACTACTCAATTATGTTTTTTTATCAAACAAAAGAACGTTTGACTTATCAAGAAATAAATGATAAAACAATTCAGTTGTTTGAAAAATTTATTGTTGCAATATCGAATGATAAAGAATCTTGAATAATTTAATACTAAATTTTATATTTTTAACGTTTTAGTGTTCTAAACTAGTTTATTATGAAAAACATTTTTTCTTTTTTATTTCTGACTTTTTTACTTTTGGGTTGTAAAGAAAATGCTAATGAAGAAGCTGAAGCTTTAAACAGTAGTATTACCACAATAAAAATTCCTCCAAGAGAAATGTCAAGTTCAGAAGACAGAAATTATGACAAAAGTGAAGATGTAAAACCAAAAAACAATAATAATTATAATGGTGAAAATATTGAACAAAAAATAATTAAATATGGCGATTTAAGATTTGAAACCAATGATTTGGATGAAACTCATAAAACCATTCAAACCTTAATAAAAAAATATAAAATTGTTGTTCAAAATGATTCTGAAGGAAAAGATGACTATACAATTTATAGAAATTTAAGATTGCGTATTGCCAACGAAAGTTTTGATGAATTTATTAAAGAAATTTCGACAGGTATTAATTATTTCGACAGAAAAAATATATCTGTAGACGATGTTACAGAAGAATATATTGATGTTACCTCAAGAATTAAAACTAAAAAAGCGCTCGAAGAACGATATATTGAATTGCTAAAAAAAGCAAACAAAGTATCTGAAATGCTAGAAATAGAAAAGGAATTGGCTACAATTCGTGAAGAAATTGAAGCAAAAGAAGGTCGACTTAGATACATTGAAAACAAGGTTTCTATGAGTACAATTACCATAGAATTTTATAAAACTCTAGAGCACAAAGCTGGCGCAACAGTTTCTTTTGGCACAAAATTTGTCAATGCTATAAAATCTGGTTTCAACGGAATTTCAAGTTTCTTTATTTGGTTAATAGAAGTTTGGCCTTTTATTATTATTTTAGTCGCCATTATGTATTTTATTAAAAAACGTTTTAAGAAAAAAAACACCTAAAAATGCTTTCACACATTAAAAAAAGATTTATAATTCCTGTTATAGCCAGCGCATTTTTGTTTGTTGCCGTAAGTTTTAAGAACGATTTTTTTGAAATTGCTAAACAAATAGAAATTTTTACAACTTTATTTAAAACTGTAAATCAGAATTATGTTGATGAAATAAATCCATCAGAATTAATGGATGCTGCCATAAAAAGTATGCTTGCCGATTTAGATCCATATACCAATTACTTTAACGAACAAGATGTTGTAAAATTTAAAATCAACAATACAGGAGAATATACTGGTATTGGTGCTATGATTACTCGAAAAGATGATAAACTTATCATTAAAGAACCATACAAAGGTTATCCTGCAGACAAAGCTGGACTAAAAGCTGGCGATGCAATAATTCAGATTGGAGACGTAATGTTGTCTGATTTTAAAGAAGATGCTTCGCAATTGCTAAAAGGCGCCAAAAACACTAAAGTTGATATTAAATATATTCGTCAATCTAAAACATTAACTACTCAAATTGTGCTAGACGAAGTAGAAATTAAAGCTGTACCTTTTTTCTCTAAAATTGATGCTAAAACTGGATATATTGTTTTAACGGCTTTTAATAGAAAAACAACTCAAGAAACCAAAGAAGCATTAGAAAAACTAAAAGCAGATGGTGCAGAACAAATTATTTTAGATTTAAGAGGAAATCCAGGCGGATTGTTGAATGAAGCTGTAAATGTGTGCAATCTTTTTGTGCCAAAAGGAGAAATAATTGTTACTACAAAATCTAAAAACGAAAAATACAATAACGTTTATAAAACCACTAAAGAACCTATAGATTTAGAAATTCCTTTGGCAATAATTGTTGATGGAAAAAGTGCTTCTGCCTCTGAAATTGTTTCTGGAGCTTTGCAAGATTTAGACAGAGCAGTTGTTATTGGAAGCCGAAGTTTCGGAAAAGGTTTGGTACAAAGACCATTTGATATGACTTATGGAACACAAGTAAAAGTTACCATTTCTAGATATTATACACCATCAGGAAGATGTATTCAAGCATTAGATTACTGGCATAAAGATAAAGATGGAAAAGCAACTAGAACTGATGCTTCTAAATATACTGCTTTTAAAACCAAAAAAGGAAGAACGGTTTATGATGGTGGCGGAATTCTTCCAGATATTGAATTAGACGAAACTAAACAAAGTACAATTACTCAGGCATTGCAAAAAAACGATGCTATTTTTAATTATGTTACTTATTACTATTATAAAAACCCAACTTTGGGCGATAAAATTCCGGCAATTACTGATGTTGATTATGCCGATTTTAAAGCATTTCTAAAAAGAGAAAAAATATCGTTTGATACTGAAACCGAAATGGCATTGAAAACCACATTAGAAAAAGCTAAAAAAGAAAAAATCGATGAAAATATTGCTTCTCAATATGATTTATTAATGAGTGCTATTCAAAAAAGTGAAGAAGTACTATTGGATAAAAATCAGAAAGAAATAAAAAAATTATTGCTTGATGAAATCATAAAAAGATATCAATACAAAGAAGGATTATATCAATATTATACAAAAAACAATGCCGAAATAATAAAAGCAACGGCATTACTAGCTAATAAAGCTGATTATAATAAAATTTTAAATTAGTATGTTAAGATTAATAAAGTTTTTACCCTTATTTATCTTTGGATTTATTCAAGCGCAAGAAGAAGCAGTTTCTTCTGTTTACTTTGAATTTGATAAATTTTCACTCGATGAAAAACAATCTAAAGAAGCCATTGATTTTATAAAAAAAACCGATTCTACTAGAATTGAATCTATTCAAATTTTTGGTTATACAGATGATGTTGGAAAAGATGCTTATAATTTTAAATTATCAACCAACAGAGCCAATACTATACAGAATAAACTATTAGAAAATGGTATAAAAAATAAAATTATTGTTACCATTGAAGGCAAAGGAAGAGTATTAATTGATGATGATATTGTTGACAATCTTCCTGAAAAACGTTCAAAAAATCGTCGAGTAGATGTAGTTTTAAATTTAAGAGAACTTCCAAAACTTGAACTTCCTGGATTTTACAACAGTATTCAAAAAAATCATATTGTTGGTGATCACATTTATCTAGACAACATACTTTTTGATAAAGGAAGTAGTAAACTAACCATGAAAGCCAAAACCGAATTAGATAAAAGTGCTTTGTTGCTTGTGAGGTATAAAAATATTCAATTTGAAATTCAAGGACATGTTTGTTGCACGCCACCAAATCATAAAGAAGCCATTGACAAAGACACTAAAAAACGTCAGCTTTCAACCAACAGAGCACAATCTGTATATAAATATTTGGCTTTTAGAAGAGTTCAAAAAAATAGAATGACTTTTAAAGGATATGGAAATACAGTTCCTCTTGGAAAAAATCCTGAATATGACAGACGTGTTGAATTGGTTATTACTAAGATTTAAGAATATCAAATCATCTTTCAAAAACTAGAAAGCATTACACAAAAACTACAATACATCATACAAAAACTAAAACACATCACACAAAAAGTATGTGTCAACTTGCTACAACTCGAAATTATTATACAAGAACTACAAAAATTGTTGGTAGCTTTATAAAAAATCAAAGGAGTTGTAAATAAAATTGATACAACTCCTTTTTTGTTTTTATTGGTTTAATTTAAATTTGGTCTATAAAATTTTAAACCACTTACTTGTTTGTATTACGGAATAAGCAAATTATAAAAAACGTCTATTTCTTCAACAATTTTACACTTTTAACAGCACCACTACTACTAATTGTTTTAAGAATATAACTACCGCTAGATAAATCACTAACATCAATACTATTTTGCAGTTCTATTAAAGTTCCATCTTTTACTTTATTTCCTAAAGCGTTGTACAACTCATATTTTAAATTTTCTTTGGTTCTAACCACCACACTTTTTTCAACAGGATTTGGTGCTAACTCTAAACCTTCCTCTTTAAAATCATCAACTCCTAACGAGCAAACACTTGTTGAGAATTTAGCA
>NZ_JAYVFH010000076.1:0-9157 GCF_043773265.1 Flavobacterium sp.
AAGATAATCTCTTTCGTAAAAGTCGTTGGAAATATAAATATCTGGATATAAATCGCCATTTACATCGCCAACTGTAACTCCTAAACCAAAGCCAATTAAACTTCCATAAATTCCAGATTGTTCGCTTACGTCTATGAATTTACCGTTTTCGTTGCGTAATAATTTATCGCCACCACCTTTTAAAATAGGATTTACATCCCAATCTTTATCGCGTAATTCTCTTTTATTAGAATAATTTAAACTGCTCACAGGAATAAAACTGTTGTTGAGAATGTAACAATCTAAATCGCCATCTTTATCGTAATCAAAAAATGCTGCGTGTGTTGTTATTCCAGTATCTGCAAGATTGTATTGTTCTGCTTTTTCAGTAAAAGTTAAATTTCTGTTATTGATGAAGAGTTCGCTTTTTCTTTTTTCATCTATAGAATTTCCTGCGTTGCAAACGTATATGTCTAAAAATCCATCACCATTAATATCAACCATTACAACTCCTGTAGACCAAGATTTGGTTCCTTCAACACCAGCTTTTTTAGAAATATCTTCAAATTTAAAGTTTCCTTTATTAAGGTATAATTTATTGTCGCCTTGATTGGAAGTAAAATAAACATCTGACAAACCATCATTGTTTATATCGCCAATAGAAACGCCTCCACCATTATAGAAATTTCTATATTTAAAGATGTTCATTTCTTCGCCATTTTTAACTTCGTTGATGAAATCTATTCCTGTTTCTGACGACTCTAATTTGGAAAATAAACCATTTTTATTTTCAGAATTTTTATCAGAACAACTATTAAACGTTAGGGTAATTAATATACAAAAAGCAATTCTATATAACATATAAAGTGGTAATTTTTATTGAATTTTAAGTAGCACAATTTAATACAATTTTGTCAATAATATAACAAAAAAGAGGGTAAAAAATTACCCTCTTTTTATAAAAAAACTCAAACAAAATATTAAACAAAATTTTTAATAACCTGGGTTTTGACTTAAATTAGCATTAAATAAAGCATCCGCAGGAATTGGATATAAAGCATATTTAGCAGCTGAAACATAAGGTTTTAAACCTCTTTGATTTAAGAAAGTACCAAAACGAATCATATCGTTTCTTCTGTAACCTTCCCACCATAATTCTCTTCCTCTTTCAGCATAAATACCATCTAAAGTTGCAGGCGCAGCTGGTTGACCAGTTCTTGCAGCGATGTCTGCCATAATAGTTCCAATTGCTCCTGTTCCACCTCTAGTAATTGCTTCAGCTTTCATTAAAAGTGCATCTGAATAACGCATTAATACATAATCATTGTTTGGCGCATCTAGATTTGCTGTGTCTGGCATGTATTTCATACCTCTAATACCTGCAGTTTCTAATGTTACTCCATTAGTAATAATTGTTAAAGCAGAAGTAAAAGATAATGCATTACCATTTCTATCTTGTAAAGGAGTAACACCTCCTGGTGCATATTGTTGACCGATTTGGAAACCTGCTGGATTACCAAAATTATTAATCATATAAGGAGATGTATTATTTATTCTAGAATCAGCCGCATTAAATTTGTTATAATACTCTGCAACTGTTGCAAAACCATTCCATCCTCCAGGAGTTTGATTGTAATGAGAACTCATTCTCCAACGAGATTGAATGTTACCACCATTACCAGCAACGTTTTTAGATGAAAACACTAATTCATCAGATGAACTATTACTTGGACTAAAATTATCCCAATAATTAGTTGATAAAGAATTTGACATTGCATCAACATGTGTTACCACTTTAGTCAAATCAGCATTATCAAAAGTATATGGTCCTTCTGGAGCAGCAGAATCAAATACACCTTTATTTAAATAAATTTTAGCTAATAAAAAATGTGCTGCATCAGAATTTGCTATACTTGGATCTCCAGCTACTCTTGCTGGTAAAGTACCAACAATTGCTTCAAGCTCGCTAATAACATATGCTGTTGCCTCAGAACGTGTCCAAATTAATGGATCTGCTTCCAATTCTGAACCTGCTTCTCTATATGGTGCTTGCCCAAATAAATCAACAACATTATAGTAATAGAATGCTCTTAAAAATCTTGCTTGAAGAATTTCAGATGCATTAGAACTATTTTCAATTACCAGATTACAGTTGTAAACATTTGATAATAAAGAATTCCATGCGCCTCTTACTTCACCATGATCTGGTGCCCAAGTATGTGTATGTAGTTGTCTCCATGCACCACCATCATCCCAGTCGCCACCACGAGTTGGTCCAACTAATGCATCTGTAGACATTTCGTCCATTGCAAACATTTGTCCTTGAGCTTGAAACTCTCTTAAACCATTATAGGCAGATTGCAAAATTGCTGATGTATTAACAGTACCACCTCCATCTGTTTCAATAATAACCCCATCTAATGATTCTTCCTTTAAATCAGTACAACTTACACTTAATAGTAGCGTACTAGCAAAGAGGATACTTTTAATTAATAAATTTCTTTTCATTTTTATTTTTTTTAAAATGTTAAATTAAGTCCAACACTATAACTTTTAGATCTAGGATAAGATAAATAATCAATTCCAGCAGATGGAACACCATTTAAAGATTTATCAGTATCAACCTCTGGGTCAAATCCAGAATATTTAGTAATTACGAATAAATTTTGTCCATTAACAAAAAGTCTAGCAGATTTTATTTTTGCCTTGTCTAAGAAACTTCCTTTAAAAGTATATCCAAAAGAAAGATTACCCATTCTTAAAAAATCACCTTTTTCTAAATATTTTGTAGATGGTGAGTTAGGATCACCTTGAGCTTGAGCCGATGTTGCTACACTTGCTGGCACATTTCTTCCACCTAAAAATGCTCCTTTAAAGAAATAGGCGTTTGCAGTATTGTTATATAAATAATGTCCAAAGGCGCCATAGAAGGAAGCTGATGCATCAAAATTCTTGTAAGCTATATTAGTTGAAAATCCAAGATTCATTTTAGGCAATGGTTGTTTACCAACTAGTTTCTTTGCTGCAAATCCTAAATCAGTATCATTTCCAGCCGCATCTGCATATATTGAATTTCCACTTGCGTCAAAACCTCTCCACTCATACATATAATAACTGTAAATTGGTTGATTATTTGTAATTACTTGTGCAGAAGCATTTGATAATCCTTGACCATTTAATTCTCCTGTTAAAACGAATGGAGCAAATTTTGTCATTTTGTTAGTTAAGAATGAAGCGTTTCCTGAAATATCCCATGTTAAATTATCAGTATCAATAACTTTATAATTTAAAGAAACTTCAAATCCTTTGTTTATTAAATTTCCAGGTAAATTCACAAATCTTGGTGATGGTGGACCAGGTTGTGAACCTGCCGGTGGAACTGGAGAAATTAAATTTTTTGTATCTCTCATGAAATAATCTAACGATCCAGATAATTTGTTTTTTAATAAAGTAAAATCAGCACCTACACCAGACGATTTTGTAGTCTCCCATTTTAAATTTAAATTTCTATTAGTATCTGTTGCTAAATTACCATTTAAAGAGTATTGTGCTTTATTCAATCCAGAATTAGGAGAAAATTCTTGATTTCCTGTTATACCGTAACTTCCTCTTAATTTAAAGCTATTTAAGATACCTTCTTTGTTCTCAACAACTTTATATCCAAGTCCAACAGATGGAAAATAATCGTATTTGTTATTAGCTCCAAGTTTGGTAGCGCCGTCAGCTCTTAATGTTGCTGTTATTAACAATTTTTTATAAAGTGTAAAATTAGTCCTTCCATAATAGGATTGCAATTCAACTCTATTTCTAAAAGAAGTTGTTCTATATTCATTTTGAAGTCCACCTTCAATATTGTCTACTAAATTAACTTGTTCTATATCATAACCTCTACCTCTAGCGGTATTTCCATCAGCATTATAAACATAGTAAGAATATCCAACTAATGCATCAAATATTACATTTTCGCTAAAATTTTTATTATAGCTTAATGTGTGTTCGAATGTTTTATTAAACTTACTTTCATTTAATATCGCTGCATTACCTCTTTTAACTTCTAATGTAACCGGATCAGTGGCTTGAAATATAGCTCCTTGAACTTGAATAGTAGGCAACAATTGACTTTTTCTTGCAGAATTTGAAGTTTCTACACCAAATAAAAATTGATATTTTAAATTACTAGTTAATTTCACAGTTGTATTAATACTTCCTAATAATTTACTAGTATTTGTATAATCTTTGTATGCATCTAATAATTGAACTGGATTTAAATAAGTATCACTACCATAAGCACCAACAGGTGAGTTGTATCCTGGATTGTAATATCCATCAGGAGAAGCATCGTATATAGGATTTGTTGGATTCCAATATAAAGCAGTTCCTATAACGTTTCCTATAAATCCTGCATTATTAGTAACTAATGTTGCTCTATCTTTTAATCCTGCATAAGTTAATCTGGCTTCAATTTTTAATTTACCATCAAAAAAATCATTAGAATTGTAAAGAGAAGCTGTATATTTATCTAAACCTGTGTTTTTAACAATTCCTTCTGTATTGTTAGCTCCAAATGAAACCCTAGTACTAGAATTATCTGTTGATTTACTATAAGATAAATCGTGACTTGTTGTTAATCCGTTTTGAAGAACTGCATCTTTCCAGTTGTATACTCTTGAGCCATTATCAACTCCACCATTATCTACAAATTCTTGAGCACCCATAACATTAAAATCACCACCAATTTTACTGAATTGAGTTGATGTTGAGTAAGTTAATTGTGGTTCTTTAGATTTACCTTTTTTAGTAGTTATAACAATAACACCATTTGCACCACGAGAACCATAAATAGCAGTTGAAGAAGCATCTTTTAAGATAGTCATACTTTCAATATCATTTTGATTAACAAAGTTTAATGGATTTCTTGAAGAAGATCTACCAAGTAAATCATCACCACCAGATGAAACATTTCCTCCATCCAAAGGAACACCGTCAACTACAATTAGCGGACCATTTCCTGAACGAATAGAAGAATTTCCTCTAATTCTAATTGAAGCAGCTGCGCCAGGTTCTCCACTTGATGAAGTAACTTGAACACCTGCAACTTTTCCTCTTAATAATTCAGCTGGTGAGGTTGCTGAGATATTGTCCATTGATTTTGAGTTTAATTGATCAATTGCACCTGTTGCGTCTTTCTTTTTTACAGAACCGTAACCGATAACCATTACTTCTTTTAAAACTTCTTGGTCTTCATTAAGAGTTGTGTTAATTGTGCTTTTACCAGCAACTTTAACTTCTTCTGTTTTTAGACCTATGTAGCTAAACACTAAAACAGCGTCTGCAGCTACATTCTTAATTGTAAATTTTCCTTCTAAATCTGTTTGTTGGCTATTAGAAGTTCCTTTGACAGTGACAGATGCACCAGCAAGTGGTCCTGAACTGTCTGAAACTACACCAGTTACAGTTTGCGAATATGCAAAACCAGTAAAGAACATAGTTAGAAAAACCAATAAGCCCTTGAGTAGACTATTTTTCATACGTAATAAATGAGTTAGTTAATAATTGTTTATATAGGAAGTCAAACGTAATCTAATTTTGTGAAAATTTTAAGAAACACTATAACTAAAACGTTATAGTGGTTACGAAAACGTTTTCGATTTAAAATCATAAGAATAAAAAAACTACTAAATATTTGTTATATGTATAAAAAAACACCCTTAAAAAAACGTAGTATGTTTTTTTAAGAGTGTATAAATGTGAAAATGATACGTTTATTAAAAAATTAGAAGTTTATTTATGAATTAATGTTAAAAATATCTACTATTTAATAATAATAGTTTTTTCATCAACTCCAATTCCAATAATTTTTAAGGATTTCCAGTTTTTGGGTAACAACCCTTTATTGTATTTTAAACCGTTATCCGTTTGTTCAACGCCACCAAATCCATAAATAATGGCTTGCAGCATTGCTCCTGCACCAGTTGCAAAATAGGGATTATTACTGTTTGCCGATTCTGAGAAAACGCCAAATGGAGGACGACTATTTGGCAAATATGCTTTTACAAAATGATCATAAGCTTTTTCTTTATCACCTAATCTTGCATATAAAACTGAAAGAATTCCGTGTGCCATTGCTGGACCATCTTTTTTATCAATTTTTTCTGAATAATAGGCCAAATCTTTTTCGATTTGATTTTTATCTGTAATTATATGTAAAGGATAAGCCAATAAATTTACATCACCTTGTTTAATGGTTTGACCATTGTATCCTTTGTAATTTTGTGTAATTCCGTCTTTTTTATGAATTACAATATTGTTGGAAACTTCTATCCATTTTGGATTAATTGGTTCGCTCAAAATGGTTGCTGCTTTGATTGTGTTTTTTAAAGTTTCAATTGCTGACGCATTAGTAAATGCATTGTCATCAACGTGTTGCGCATATTCATCAGCTCCAACAACATTTAAAATAGAATAACTTCCATCTTGATTTTTAACAACACGACTTACCCAAAAATCGGCAGTTTCTTTTAGTACTTTGTATTCACTTTTTAACCACGATTTGTCTTGTGTCATCGAGTAATAATTCCAAAAAGCTATTGAAACATCTGATGTGATATGCTGTTCAAAAATTCCTGTCAAAGCCCAAGTTGGCGTTGCTTCTTCGCCAGTATCGTCACTTTCCCAAGGAAACATTGCTCCTTTATAACCATAAATTGTAGCTTTTTGTTTTGCTTTTTGCAATCTATCTGAACGATAATCGAGACACGATTTTGCCATTTCTGGTTGTAAGGCTAATAATGTTGGATACATCCAAAGTTCAGAGTCCCAAAAGATATGTCCGTTATAACCTTGCGAAGACAATCCCATTGGTGCAATACTTTGACGTGTTTCAGGACGAATAAATGAATACAAATTATACAACGCAAAGCGAACACGTTGTTGCGCATCCAAATCGCCTTCAATTTGTATATCTCCTGTTTCCCATAATGTTGCCCACGCTTTTTTATGTCGGTCTAATAATTTATCAATTCCTTCTTGCAAAGCAAAAATAGGTTGACGTTCCGACTCGTTTAAAGGATCGGTTATATCTTTTGAAGTGCAAATTCCACCTGCAACTGCAAATCGGTATTTTTTTCCTTTTAAAAGTTTTTTAGTAAAACCAACTTCATCACCAGTTTGTTTTAAAATTTCGGGTTGACCATCAAACAAAAAAGTGGTTGAAGCTGCAATCGTATATTTTCCGTTCATTGTTTTGGCTGAAGTTCCAAAAACAGGCATTAAAAACTGGTTGTCTTTTAAAACTCGATATTGACTTTTGGCTTCTTTCAATTCGTCGGGAACAACCATATAATTATTAGCAGCAATTTCGATATCTTTTTTTGGTGTAATTTCTACAATTGCCATCGCCGAATATGGAATTGCTCTATTGGCCAAAATGGTGTAATCAATAGTTGCATAGTCTTTAAACGAAAAAGAAACAGTACTCATTCCTTCTTTCATTGCCACAACTTGACTCCAATTATCAATATTATCAGATTTAATTAATTCATTATTAATGCTCAAATGAAGGTTTAAAAACTCAATACCACGAACAATTTTACTAATACCATTTTCTGGACTTGGTTGATAAACTCCGTTTAAAATTATTTCTTTAGTTTTTAATGGTTCGTCATTGGTTACAATTCCTATTTGGCCATTTGCCATTGCTACACCAAAATAGTTTTGACGGGAATTGGCTGTAAGATTCCACTCGTCAGCTTTTTTTTGAGCAAAACAAGAAGTTGCAAGAAATACTAAAACTCCTATTTTCTTAATATTGAAATTCATAATAGTGTGATTTTTGTACTGTAAACTTATCTAATTAATTTCTTTTACTACTAATTTTTAGTAATAATGATTTTTATTGAAATCGAAAACGTTTTCGGTAATCTAATTTCGATTTTGAGATGTAGAAAAATTTATTTTTAAATTAATAATCTAATTTTATAAAAACAATTTAAATTTTTTCAACATTATGTATCACAAAAATTTTAAAATAATACTTGTTACATTATTGTTATGTTTGAATTTTATTTCTTGTAAAAAAGACTCAAAACCAAATGAATTAGCGGCAAAAAAAACCACTTATGATAAAAAATGGTGGAAAGAAGCGGTTGTATATCAAATTTATCCACGAAGTTTTAAAGATTCAGATGGTGATGGTGTAGGAGATTTAAAAGGAATTATCGAAAAACTAGATTATATAAAAAGCCTCGGTATAGATGTTATTTGGTTAAATCCAATTTATGCTTCTCCAAACGCTGATAATGGTTATGATATTTCTGATTATCAAGCCATAATGAAAGAATTTGGAACAATGGAGGACTTCAATACTTTACTAAAAGGAATGCACGAAAGAGGTATAAAATTAGTAATGGATTTAGTGGTAAACCATAGTTCTGACGAGCACAAATGGTTTCAAGAAAGTAGAAAGTCGAGAGACAATCCTTATCGTGATTATTACCATTGGTGGCCAGCAGAAAAAGGTAAACCCGCTTTTAGACCCGGTAGTTTTGAAGCTGATGGAAGTGGTTGGCGTTATGACAAAACTACCGATTCGTATTATTTACATTACTTCAACTTCAAACAACCTGATTTGAATTGGGAAAACCCAAAAGTTCGACAAGAAATTTATAAAATGATGCGTTGGTGGTTGGATAAAGGCATTGATGGTTTTAGAATGGATGTAATTCCGTTTATTTCAAAAGACACTACTTTTCCTGTTATTACTCAAGCCGATTTAGATAAAAATTATAAAGGTCGATGGGATGTTTATTTAGCAAGTGGTCCACATTTGCACGAATATCTAAAAGAAATGAATAAAGAGGTTTTAAGCAAATATGATTGTATGGCATTGGCTGAAGGTGCAGGAATGTTGACTTCTACAGCATTGAATTTTGTTGATCCTGATAGAAAAGAACTCGACATGGGGTATCATTTTGAAGGAACAAATTTGGGATATGTTCCTGGATATTTCAAAAAAATGGGTCCATATTCTTTAATAGATTTCAAAAAAATATACTCTGATTGGGATAAAGTTTATGAAACAAAAGGTTGGGGAACAATTTATTTAGGCAATCACGATCAACCAAGAATGGTGTCAAGATGGGGAAATGATGCTCCGGAATTTCACGATTATTCATCAAAA
>NZ_JAYVFH010000077.1:0-19307 GCF_043773265.1 Flavobacterium sp.
CAAAGAGTTCAAATTAAAAGCTAACGTGCTGCGCAAAGTGTCCTCACTTTGAGCTAAACAATAAAAAGCAAAACCAACTTGTAAAAAAGTTGGTTTTTGTCATATAAAAATAAATTGTATATTTACATTATGTTTTTATAAATGATGTCTATCCTTTTGGAATACTCGTACCAAATCGTTTTGGAAACAGCCCCCCGATAAAACATCGAGCTCATTAGTATCAAAATTAATTATAAATTTGTCCAAACTTTTGGGTTCAGTCTATTAAGCTAGGTCTTTTTTTATTCTATTTTTTAATAATCAAATTTTTAACAACTTTTAAAATTTTGCTTTTTACTTCAATTAATATTAATCCTTCACTTATGTTTATGGGTAAATCTAATTCAATTATTTGACTTCCTTTATCTAATCTGAAAACTTTTGAAAACAACTCTTTTCCATCCACTGTTCTAAGTAAAATTGTAATTTCTTCATCAACGTTATTAAATAATTTGATGTTAACTTTTGACGAAGTTGGGTTAGGATAAATTGAAACACTATCTGATAAAATTTGATTGTTAACATCTATTACCGTTCTTCCCGAACTAATCACTATTGTATTATTAATAGATTTACTATTACAAATAACTACATCTGCAGGACTCATTATACTAGGTGTCATTTTTACTACGTAAGTACCTGATGTAGGATATGTATGTGAAAAAACAGATCCGCCATTATATACAACTGTTCCATCGCCAAAATCCCAGTATAATTTTAAAGGCGACATAGAACTAATACTACAATTCAGATTACTATTTAATACATTAAAAGTAACTACATTACCACTTGTAGTGTAGGTGTAATAAATAGTTGATAAACAACTACACCTACAATCTTCAACATTAATATTACTATAAACAACAACAGAACAACCAGAACTATTAGTATAGGTATACGAAATTGTGTTACTTCCTAGCGGCATGATGCTACTATTTAAAGAATAAACTCCACTATTTAAAGTAACTCCTGGTCCAGAAAACACACCATTTGTTGGCAATGCAGTTAGATAAGTAATTAAATTTGGTAATGATTGACTTATATTGCAAATTGTTGTTGGAAGGATAAATGAACCGCCATTTAGTTGAATTAAACTTACATTATCTACATAATAATAATTTGTAATATTTTGTATAGAACTGCAACCTTCGGGTGAAATTACTCTATCTTGAAATGAAACACCATTCAATCCTCCAATATACAAATATTGATGATTCGCTGCTGATGTTGTTTGAAAATTAAAAACTATTGTTTCCCATCCATCATTTATGTCCGAAAAAGTAAGATTTTCTAAAAAAATTCCACTAGATGATATTGGTATATTTCCATTATACAAACCTAAAATAGGTGATTGACTAAAATATGCTTGAAATTTTATTTTTAAATTGTTCTTTTCAGTTATTGAAACGTTAAATTTTAATTGATAATTTTGATTTGGCAATAAAGGAGATTTTAAAGTAGTCATTATTGGCTCACTTATTATATTTGGAAATGCTGATGGTGGATTAGAAATTGCCATACCAGCATATGCATTATTTCCTAATACTTTATCATTTTCAAAACCAAAATAGTTACATGGAATTTTTATTAAATTATTAGTAGATAAAGTATTAAAATAATCAGGAGTTTGATTATTTCCTCGACTCCAACCACAAGCACTTCCAATTTGACCTAAATTATTTGGTATAATATTATTATTTGCCTCGAAATTACCATTTAAAATTAAATCACAACTATTTAAAATAGAGCATCCTGAATAAGAATCATTAATAAAAACATAAATATATGTAATGTTTCCTTTTTGAGTTCCTGTACTATTTCTTGGAACATATCTCAATAAGTGAAGTCCAGAAACTGAAGTAGTCATTGTAACATTAGTTAATGAAGTTCCTGACCTTATAGAAAAAGATGCGGCTGTATCAAAAACATCTTCTAAACACTCAAAGTTTGTAGTTGATGGTGTATCATTTAATAAAATTCTTTTTGTAGAATCGGAAGAACTATTAATTATAATTGGAACATTAACATTTCCTATATATTTATATGTAGCGTCTGAATTTAATCCATCATTAGTTCCTGCAACAGTAATACCATTAAAAATTGATCCATAATTAATTGTGCCTAAATATGTACTAGTAGTCCCATAATTTATATTTAGAGTGTAACCTAAATCCCCAAGAGTATTCCTCTCTTCTGGTTTCAAAAATCTTTTTCTTACACCTTTACCAATTGCATCAGACATTGCAAAATAGGCATTATTAATATTTGGTGAGACACATAAATCTTCAAAATGACTTAAACTATTGGTTGGTGTAAAACAATTTGGTGTAAAAACTGGAACAGTTGATGTTCCAACATATCTAATTGCTTTTGCACAAACTGTTGTATTAGAACTACAAGGACTATTTGGTGCTGGAGCTAAACTATTACTGTTTAGTGCTGTATTAAAAACATAATTATACATATTAGTGCAAGTCGTTGATGTTGTTAGCAAGAAAACATTTGTAGGCGCAACAGTTGTACTAGTCTTTAAAAAACGATCATATCTTGAATAATAATTATAACCAACACCAAATTTTGAACTTCCGTTTGCGCTTATTAAACTGGCAAAACCTAATGCGTGTGTAACTTCGTGCAAAACAACACTATATAAATCATAGTCATTTGGAAAAGAAGTATTTGAAGTTAAATTGGTATTCCAAGTAATTGGACTTGTGGTGTCGGTAAAATTAAACGCCATAACTCCATGATAAAAAACACCCGAAGTTCCAGTTTCAATTCCATTTGAAATTAATGGAGAGGTTATGCTACTATATGAATCAAGACCAGTATGAATTGTTTTCCATGTCTCATTATCAACTACTCCACCAAAACTTACAGATGCATTATAAGGCATACTATAAAAAGAACTCGCTAATCCTAAAATACCAACCGATGAATTAGGTGATACAATAACATTATTAATATTTCTAACCCAAATATTTACTTTTTTTCCAGAAGCAGTTAAAGGAGAGTTTATAAAATTTGACAAATCGGTAAAAACTTGGCAAACCACATTTCTTCTAGCAATATGAATTAAATCTGAAACATTATCCATTCCACAACCATCTTCAAAATACAAATTGTAATAACCACATGTCATAGGCGTAGGATTTGTAGCTCTTAATAATACTCCATTAGTATCTCTAACTTCTTTACCTACAATAATATCAGAAAGTTTATAAACATTCCCATTTTGGTCAAAAATTTTTTCTAAAACACCGTTAGGTGTTAAATTATTTTCTATACCATTTGGAATGTTTTGCGAATGGAAATTCAAACCAATAAAAAACAAAAATAAACTAAAGATTTTTTTCATAATAAATGTTTTAAAGTTATATTAGGTAAACTTACAAAAAATTATATTTTGAAAATCAACTATTTAAAATAATATCTTATTATATATTAAAGACTTTATCTTAATTTTGCAACTTATAAATTTTTTTTTTTGAAAACCTACAACTCAATTTCAGACTATAAAAGTAAAGAAAAATCAATTGTTACTATTGGCACTTTTGACGGTGTTCATGTTGGACACAAACACATTTTAGAAAAACTAATTCTAAATGCCAAAGAGCATAAATGTGAAAGTTTAGTGCTTACTTTTTTTCCGCATCCCAAAATGGTTTTACAAGAAAGTTCTTCTGTAAAACTTTTAAACACAATGGACGAAAAAAATTATCTTTTAGAAAAAATTGGTGTTGATAATCTTGTTATTCATCCTTTTGACAAAGATTTTTCACGCCTTACTGCAGAAGAGTTTGTAAAAAACATTCTAGTTGATAAATTTAATATTCAAAAAATAATTATTGGATACGACCACCGTTTTGGAAGAAATAGAACCGCGAATATTAATGATTTAATTCATTTTGGTAAAAAATATAATTTTGAAGTAGAAGAAATTTCTGCTCAAGAAGTTAATGACATTGCTGTTAGTTCAACTAAAATTAGAAATGCAATTCTTGACGGAAATATTGCTTTGGCAAACAATTATTTGGGTTATAATTATTTTTTTAATGGAAAAGTTGTAAAAGGAAAACAACTTGGTAGAACTATAGGTTTTCCTACAGCAAATATTCATATAGAGGAAGATTATAAATTAATTCCAAAAAACGGAGTTTATATTGTAAACTGTTTGGTTAAAAACATATCTATAAATGGTATAATGAATATTGGAAGTAGACCAACAGTTGCTGGAAAAGGAATAACCATTGAAGTTTATTTGTTAGATTTTGAAATCGATATTTATGACCAAAACATAACAGTCAATATTTTGAATTATGTTAGAGATGAAGAAAAATTTAATTCTTTAGAAGATTTAAAAATACAACTTGAGTTGGATAAAAAATTTGCAATTGATTATTTCAATAAATTATAATTTAATAAATATAGGTGATTTCGGAATTATTTTGTTAAAATAAATGATTATACATAAAAATTTCATAAATTTGACACTAGTATTCTAACCTATTAACACTGTGTTTTATGAAATTATCAAAAGAACTTAGAAATGGCTTTTTAATTTTTTTAGGAATTGGAATTTACTTTTTATTGATGGATTTATTTGGTTTGTCAAAATATTATTTTCTAAGAATATTTAATGTTTTTATTATTATTTATGGTTTAAATATGACCTTAAAATCTAATATCAAGGAAGGCAAAACTGGTTATCTTTTTAATTTAATTTCTACAGGATTTACTGGCTTTGTTGGAATATTGCTTGGCATTATTGGTTTGGCATTATTTGTAAACTTTAAAGGTGGTGCTTCTTACTTGAACTCTCTTTCTGAAGCATTTTTATTTGGCGGAAATCCAAGTATTGCAGAATATTGTATGGGTTTATTTATAGAAGGTATTGCATCTGTACTTATTGTTGTGTTTATAAACATGCAATATTGGCGAAATAAAAATGTTTTTAAAGATTAGAGCATTCTTAATTACATTATCCAAAAAACAAATTGGTAAGACAAATTCTTTTTTACTTCAAAAGTAATTACCTATTTTTGATGCATCATTAAATATACTTATGAGCATTACAAAACACAACTGGACCAAAGACGAAATTATTGCAATTTATAATAAGCCAATGATGGATTTATTATATCAAGCAGCAACTATTCATAGAGAAACTCATGATCCAAATGTGGTTCAGGTTTCTACATTGTTATCTATAAAAACTGGTGGTTGTCCAGAAGATTGTGGTTATTGTCCGCAAGCAGCAAGATATCATACAGATATTGAAGGAAATGATTTAATGAGTGTTTCTCAAGTTAAAGCTCAAGCATTGCGAGCAAAATCTAGCGGTTCGTCTAGAGTTTGTATGGGTGCAGCTTGGCGAAACGTAAAAGATGGTCCAGAGTTTGATCAAGTTCTAGAAATGGTTCGTACCATCAATAAACTAGATATGGAAGTTTGCTGTACTCTAGGTATGATTACCGAAAATCAAGCACATCGTCTGGCCGAAGCTGGTCTTTATGCATACAATCACAATTTAGACACATCCGAAGATTATTATAAAGAAGTAATTTCAACTCGTGGGTTTGAAGACCGTTTACAAACTATAGAAAATGTTAGAAAAACTAATGTAACAGTTTGTAGTGGCGGAATTATTGGAATGGGAGAAAATATAGAAGATAGAGCAGGAATGTTAGTTGCACTTTCATCATTAAATCCGCAACCAGAATCTGTGCCAATAAACGCTTTGGTTGCCGTTGAAGGCACACCAATGGAAAATGAAAAACCAGTTGAAATTTGGGAAATGATTAGAATGGTTGCTACAACAAGAATTGTAATGCCGCAAACCCAAGTAAGATTGTCTGCTGGAAGAACAGAAATGAGTCGTGAAGGTCAAGCAATGTGTTTCTTTGCTGGAGCAAATTCTATTTTTGCTGGCGATAAATTACTTACAACGCCAAATCCAGATGTTGAAGATGATATGAAAATGTTTGAACTTTTAGGATTAAAACCTCAAAAACCTTTTGTTAAAGTTGCACAACCAGAAACAGTTGAAGCAGTAGATTCAAAATTTGAAGCATTAGGCGAAAAACCTAAATGGACAAGACCAGAACATAAAATTGAAAGAAACCTCGAAGCTTCTGGAAAAGGAAAATAAATTGAATTTTTATATAAAGAAAAAGTCTCAAACTAATTTAAGTTTGAGACTTTTTCTTTGAAATGATATTAGAATTATAAAATGATTTTTCTTGTTACAGATTGACCACTTTCTAGTGTTATTTTCACAATAAGAGTTTGCTTTCTAGCTTTTATAGTATCAAATGTTATTTCGTTTTCTAAAACATCTTTTTTAGCAGCAATTTCTCTACCTAAAATGTCATAAATCACAACCGAAGTCATTTTTTCTATACTAGATTTAAGTTTTACTTGATTTAAATTTGTTACAACAATAACACTTGCATCCAATGCATTAAAATCATCGTTAGACAATGCTGTGTTGGTATATCTCAAAACAAATCTATCATTAAAAATTCCTGTTTGAGAGGTAAAACTATAAGGAGATTGTCTTATATCATGAATGATGTTTAATAGTTTGTCTTCTAAATAAATATCTTGACTTCCTTCAAACAATCCATCAACTTTTTTAATGGCAATTTTATGATTTCCTGCAGCAACAATTTTAATTCCCAAAGGAACCAAATCGCTTGAGCTAAAAGGCAAAGGTCTTCCTTGAATAATAAACGGATTAGCATCAATCATTGAGTAAACCGCGACTTCTGTTCTTGGTACAAAGAAACAATCATAAAAATGGTCGTTGGCCAATGTAGAATTTGTAGAATATCCTAACAACATTCTATCGGTTTGACCAGAAGTTGTGTTTAGAATATCTAACCAAATTCTATGTTTTTCTTCATTAAGTGTTGTTGCTGTATTTGTATTAGAACTTCTAAAAAATCCTGAATTATTATAAGGAGTTAAAGTAACATCAACGGTTCTCATACTATTGGTAAATGTAAGTGGCGTTTCAAAAACACCTGGAGATGCTAAAGTTCCAGTAGATTCTAACATATTTACCATAAAACCTTGACCAGAAGCTATTCTACCGTTAAATGTAGTATCTGTTGCACCCAATTTATTATATTTAACATAATCACTAGAATAATAATTACTTTGAAAATCATAATAAAATGGATCAGTTGCATTTGTTGGAGATTGACCATGTGTCCAAACCCAAACACTGCCTGCAATTTTACTTGTATTTAAATTTAATAACTCTTCTGCAAAAATTGCTGATGGATATGGATTACCAATTAAATTCCAATTATCATCTATCGAACCAACATTAACACCTCTACTTATAGTAATATCAAACTGACCATTGTTAGGTTTTCCTGCAAACTGCGTTGTTAATAATGCTGGTACTGCTGGTCTAATTGGTGATGATGTTGGCACTCTAACAATATATCCTTTTCCTTTGTCCATTGTGCTTGCTGCTGTGTTCCAGTTTCCAAAGCTTCCGTTGGCATTTGCAAAAGTTGGATTCCAGAAATATCGTGGACCATTTAAAATATTCAATACACTATATAAATCTACAGGTGAAGACCAATATACATAATCATCTTTATTTACTGAGGCAATTCTTTCTACTTTAAATCTAGGAGTTGTAACATCGCCATAACTTCCAATATTAGAATCAACTTCTTCATCTTGAATAAACTGACCATTATTTAAAATATTTAATTCACCATTAAACGTAAGTTTGTTGTTTACTCTAATATAATCTGTATTAGATATAGTAACAATTTTATTGGTTTTGATTTCTAAATCTCTTTTTGCAATTAAATTATTACTTAAAAATGTATTAAAGTCATTGTCTAAAACTACATTATAAAATTCTTCAGTGCTAGAGTGAACATTATTATTAATAACTTGTGTTGTGCTTCCAATAAATTTTACAGTTCCAACTCCTTCATCAAAAGCAGTTATTCCTAGAGAATTATTCCAATTTCCTAATATAGAAATTTCTTCTGTACTTGTTGCATTTCCATCACCCATATCAAGATTTCCAGTAGTATCAATTAAGAGATTTCCGTATACTTCAAGTTTATTAGCAACAGCAGCAGTACTTTGAAGAAAAACCGTTCTGCCAGATAATGTTAAATTTTTACATTTTGCAACATCAAGAAAACCATCAGATAATAAAGCATTTGCATCTATAACAGCATTATTTGTTGCTGTTGAATAAATTGCTACATCTGTCAATTCATCTGGAACAGTTAGTAATGCCCAATTGTTGCAATCAAACCAGTTTGTACTTAAAGCTCCAGTCCATCTGTTAAAAGGATCAGAAGCATTAATTAAAAAAGGTGAAACTGCTGGACAAACGCCAAGTGTAGAAACCCAATTGGTATTAAAATTTAATATTGAACCTAATAAATAAGGTCTGTTGCCAGTTGTATATGTAGTTGAAGAAACATTATAACTTACTTCATATGCTGCAGGAACAGCGTTTGCTTGAATTGAAGCACATAATAATTGAGGATGTTTTCTAGATCTTCTAAAATTGTTTGACCCTACTAAAATTCCTGATAAATCATCGGATAAATCATACCATAATGCTCCATCTTGAACACCAGATAGTATTGTTCCATCAAATGTTGAACCAGTAGCAGAGTAAATAAAACTCCCTTGCATTAAAAACATTGCATCTGGTGAAGAACTAGAAACGTTTACAGAATTATGACTTATTAACGGAGAACCATCTGCGCTTTTTCCAACAACTGTAAAACTAGTAAATGATACTGCTGGTGCTGGAGAAATTGCCGAAATAGTTGTTGCTGTTCCGCCACCATCTGCGACAATACAAAAAATAGAACCTGCAGGAATTACCGTTAAACCTGTATAAGTAAATTCAAGATAAGGCACATTTCCTGTAGGAAGAACATCAGTTCTACATTCAAACCATTTATCTGTTCTAATATTTGAAGCTGGATTTCCACCAGTTTCATAAGTTGCATTTGACCAAATAAACTTTGTTTGTGGGTTTATATCAACTAATGATAATAATCTAATTGCATCATCGGCGCTTCCAAAAGTATTATCATAAGCAATAAGCAATAAATCGCCAGTTTTTAAAACTGTTGGCACTACATTAATTGGTGTTACACTAACTTCTACTCCAGTACTCCATTCACATCCATTTCTAACAAATATTTCAAAGTAATAAGTTGTACCATTTGTTAAACCTGTAACATTAACAAGATTTCCACTAGAATAATATACTGGTTGATTGAATGCTGTAAACACTGAACTTGCTGTATATGCAGTTGGAGTTGTGCAACCTGTTGGTACAAAAGAAATTCCAGCTGCAGAAGTTGGAACAACTAATATCTGATCATAACATGAAGCAGTTGGATTTGCCCAAGTTAATGATGCCGAACTGTTTCCTGGTGATGCTGATGCTGCTGTAACATTAGGCAAAGTAATTATTTGTGTAGTAGTAGTTGCTGTCGAATATATTGAAGGTGATGCTCCATTATTTTTATAGGCAAGCAAAGCAAATGTATAAGGCAAACCTTGTGTTAAACCAGTTACTGTTACAGAAGTTCCTGTTCCAATGTATAGAACTCTTGAAAAAATAGCTGTTCCACCAAATTGTGGTGCTATCGCATAATTTAAATTAAAAGTTTGTGAAGAAGCAATTAACGAGTTTACCGAATGTGGTGTTGCGCTTTCTCTAACCACCAATAAATATCCATCAAAACTACCTGATAATGGTGGCGACCAACTTAAAGATTGAGTTGTATTAGTAGTACAACCTTTAATGAAATTTTGTGGAACAAGTGGCGCAGAAGCTGTAAAAGTTTGTGTTCCTCCAGCAGTTGTAGTTCCAGATTTTGTACCAGTAGTAAATGTTAAATTGGCTGTTGTAATTGCTGATAAAGAAATTGTGTTTCCTAGAGTTGCAGTAGCAGCTACATCAGTAGTAATAAAAATATAACCAGTTGTGGCTAAAGTAATAACTTGTGATGTAAACGCAGGAAATGTTTTTGCTCCAGCTACACCAGGATTTGTAAATGTGCTTAATGTAACATCAGTAACATCTAAAATAGCATCTGCTGAATATCTTACTTTTAAATTAGTAATATCGGTAGCTAAATATGTTCCGTTTGTAGTACAATTTATTCCTGTCAATGTTGCATTAGCATTAATTACACTTAATTGAAATTTATGCAAAACATGGTTTAAAGTGTTTTGAGGAACATTGGCAGCGGTAACTTGAGTTCCGTTATTGGCTAGAGTAATGTCTGGTGTTGGTGAAGCGGTGGTAAAGTTTCCTGTTAGCTCAACAAGATTGTAGCAATGAGTAGCAAGAGTAAATTCGTAAACTGCAAAATGATACGTTGTTCCACCAGTTAATCCAGTTAAATTTACCGAAACTGGCGAAGCATTTCCATCGTAAACCACAAAATTTCCGGTACCAATTTGAGAACCAGAACCAAAAACTGTACTTGGAGTATACGTTGTGCCACTTGATGGATCGGCATTAACTGCACTTCCGGCACGCGCTACTACTAAAACACTAGTACCATTTCCTCTTGTTGCACCAATTGTTGCAGTTGTAGTTAGTATTGAAGAACTAACTGGTAAAGTTGCTTGTGTTGTTGGTGAAACACAAGGAGAATATGCAAGCCAACTTATATCATCAATTTTTATTTGAGCTCCAGAAGTTCTTAGTTCTAAAACAACAGCTCCGCCAATATTAATTGGCTGTGAATAATTAACAACAACATCCGAAGTTGTAGAAACAGTAATTGTTGAACCAATTTGAACTCCATTAACCCAAACCTGAATACTTCTTGCAGTTGTACCTGTAAAAGCTCTTACATAGTTAAATGACAAAACACCCATTCCGCCAGTATAAGATGGAGAAGTTACTGTTCCTGAGCCATTTGTGCAAATTGCTTTACCAGTTAAAGTTTGATCAGTTCTTGAAAGTGTAGAATTCCAAACTACAGCATCAGTTCCTGTCCAAGTTCTAGATAAATAATTTCCTGGAGTTCCAGTAGGTAAATTTGTAAAATCTTCAACTCCTTGACCAAACGAGAAAAACCCACACAACAACATTAAAAAAAGTACCTTTATTTTCATAGCAAAATGAATTTTTTATTTAAGCATCATTTGTCGCAACTAAATTAGTTCTTATTTGCTTAATTTCAATACTTTTGTTTTATTAAATTATTAACAAATCATCATTAAAAATAGTGTTTTGAGTTCGAAATCAGTTAGTTCTGTTGAAATAGTTATACAAAAGCTCGAATATTATTGTTCTTATCAGGAACGATGCCATGTTGAAGTGCAAGAAAAACTATACGGGTTTGACATATCAACCTACGATAAACAAGCGGTTTTGGTTCATTTAATTGAAAATAATTTTCTCAACGAAGAACGATTTGCATTACTTTTTTCAATAAGTAAATTTCATCAAAAAAAATGGGGTAAAATTCGTATAAAAAATGAACTAAAAGCGAGGAGAATTTCTGATTTTTTAATTTCAAAAGCTATTAAAGAAATTCCAATTAATGAATATTCATTGACATTTGAATCTATTTCTGAAAAACATTGGGAAACAATTACAGAAAAAAACACACAGAAAAAACGTAAAAAGTTTTGTGATTATTTACTTCGTAAAGGTTGGGAAAGCGAACTTGTTTATTCTAAACTTAAAGAACTTGAGAAATTGTGAATAAAAATTTGAGTATTGAATTTTGAATATTCAACTTGGAACTTGGAATTTTGAAATTACTCTTTGCATAACAAAACACTAACCGCATTACCACCAAAACCAACAGCATTTATTAATACTTTATTTATTTGTTTTCTTATAGTTTGTTTTTCTGCAAAAGGAACTTCAATAAATTGATTATGTTGCATCATCAAAATTGCCATTTCAATATTTAACATTCCTGATGCTCCAAATGTGTGACCAACTTTCCATTTATTTGTAGTGAGCATTGGTATTTGTGCTTGTGCTGAGCTTGTCGAAGTGCCAAAAACTTTTATTATAGCTTTATATTCAGATGAATCGCCTTTTAAAGTTCCTGGCGCATGCATTACAATTGCATCAACATCAGATAAATTAGTGTTTTGCAAAGCCATTTTCATAGATTTTTGAAAACAATTTGCTTCTTCAGAAATAGATATGTTATGTTCAATATCATCGGTTGCATAGCCAATTCCTTCTATGTATGCCAATGCATTTTTATTTTCTCCAATTTCTAAACAAGCAACAGCTGCTGCTTCGCCAAGAACCATTGTGTTTTTGGTTTTGGTTAAATCGAAAGCACGACAAGGATATGCTTCGACAAACTCAGCATGACACTCGTATACATTATTGTTTATTGATTTACTATTGTCACACTGAGCTTGTCGAAGCGCTTTACTATAAATCTTTAATGCATTGATTTGAGCAATGGTGAAATCGGTTAATGGTGCTTCGCTTCCGCCAACTAAAAATTTATTTGCCATTCCAGATTGCAACCATGCAACTGCATTTAAAACGGCATGTAAAGCTGTAGAACATGTTATAGAATGTGAAATTTCTGGTCCGTTATTTTTTAAATCGTGTGCGACCCAAGACGAAATGTTGCCCAAGGTTGTTGTTGGCGATGTAAGTGTTGCGGTTTTGCCAGTTTCTAGAAATTCTTTGTGGTGTTTTTCGAACAATTGAGTTGCTCCACGAGACGAACCAATATTTATTCCGAAGTTATCGCCAGTTTTCCAACCTGCATTTTTTATGGCTTGACGAGAAACTAAAATTGACAATAAAACTGTTTCGTCTAAAGCTTTGTACTTGATTTCTGATTTTCTTAAAACTTCAATTTCACTTCTAATTTCTGATGGAATTTCTGCAACAAATTGGTTTTTTCCACTGAATTCTTTGGTTGAAATCAATGTTTTATTTGAAAGATAATTCTGCCAAATAGCATCAGGATTGTTTCCTAATGGTGAAATTGATGCTAATGATGTTATGGCGATTTTTTGTTTCATAATTTACCGCAAAGTTCGCAAAGTTTAATGCAAAGTTTGCTATGATTTTATTTTTTTATGGAAATTGATTTTAAAAAATCTGACACGAATTTTATCTGGCTTTTGCAGATAGTTCAAATGATTTGTTGTTTAGCCCTGACGCTGGAATTGTTTGAGCTCTTGGCATTTTTTTCTTTAAAAAATGGCAAAGCGAGTTCCTGCGGCAGGAAAATGGATTGCTGATAAAGCCCAAGCGATTCGCTACAAAATTAAACTATTTCTAATGCATTTTCGATTGTTTGATACACTTTTTGCAATTGATCATCTTTAATAATATAAGGTGGTAAAACGTAAATAATATTCCCAACAGGTCGAAGTATAACTCCATTTTCAATGAAAAACTTGTATAGTTTATTTCTTAAATTCCCATAATAACTTTCGTTGGTTTCAGTTTTAATTTCTAATGCAAAAATTACTCCGAGAACACGTGTGGTTTTAACTTTTGGATGGTTTTTTATTTTGTTTTCAAAAGCCAAATGATGCTTGTTTATTCTTTGAATATTATTTTGCATTTCATCTGTTTGCAATAATTTTAAACTAGCCAAAGCTGCTGCGCAACCTGTAGGATTTGCAGTAAAAGTGTGTCCGTGAAACAAAGCTTTATTGGTATCATCATCATAAAATCCATCAAAGATTTCTTGTGTAAAAGTGGTAATCGCCATCGGAATTGTTCCTCCAGTTAATGCTTTTGACAAACACATCATATCTGGTTTTTCAACTAGATAATCAGAAGCAAATGTTTTTCCTGTTTTACCAAAACCTGTCATTACTTCATCGGCAATTGTAAAAACGTTGTTTTGTTGGCAAATTGCAATTAATTTGTCTAAAATTTCGGGTTGATACATTACCATTCCTGCAGCACCAAGAATTAATGGTTCAAAAATAAACGCTGCAAAATCATTGGTTGTGACTAAGTTTTTTAATATTTCAAAACATTTTTCTTCGTTACCAATTGTTGGTACTGGAATTCGAACAACTTCTAATAATGAACCATTAAAAGCTTCTGTAAAAAATGATATTCCGCTTGCTGCCATTGCTCCAAAAGTATCACCATGAAACGCATTTTCAAAAGCAATAATTTTAGTTTTTTTAATTCCTTTATTATAATTGTATTGTAAAGCTACTTTTATAGCAACTTCTACAGCAGTCGAACCATTATCTGAATAAAAAATTTTATTTTGATTTGAAGGTAGAATATCCATCAGTTTTTCAGATAATTCTACTGCTTTATTGTGTGTAAATCCACCAAATAAAACGTGTTCAAGAGTGGTAAGTTGCTCATAAATAGCATCAGCAATAAACTTGTTGGAATGTCCATAAGGATTTACCCACCACGAAGCAATGGCATCAATGTATTCTTTACCGTTTTCGTCCCACAGTAATGCATCTTTTCCTTTTACAATTGCAGGAAAATCTTGTGCCGTTTTGTGTTGCGTGTACGGATGCCAATTGTGTTTTTTATCTCTTTGTGAAAGGTTCATTTTTTTAAGAATATAGAAAAAAGAGAATAGAATAAAGACTAAACGCTATATTTTTGACAAAGATAAGAAAGTCTATGTTCATTAATCTATATTCTATTCTCTTATAAATTTAAAAGATTTTCACGAAATTTATCGGCATAATATTTTATTACATTTTGGTCGAAATATGGTTCGTTGTCTATTCGTCCAATAAATTTGGCTTTTGTTTTATTGAGAATTATTTCTTCGGTAGCTTTGTTTTCATCGCCTGAAAAAATAATTCCTGCTACTTCAATTTTTCTGGATTTTAATGCTTCAAAAGTTAATAAAGTATGATTGATGCTTCCTAAATAATGACGCGAAACAATAATTACTTTGTAATCATCTTTTATTAAATCGATGACAGAATCTGTTTCGTTTAACGGAACTAAAATTCCGCCTGCACCTTCAATTACAAGATGGTTTTTAGTTATCGGTTCGATGATTTGTTTTAAATCGATTGTGAATCCGTCAATTTTTGCGGCTAAATGCGGACTTGCTGGTGTGTTTAGTTTGTAGCTGTTTTCATGAATTACGGTCCTTCGGCTTCGCTCAGGATGACAATCATTAGAAATATAGCGTTGGATTTTAAGACTGTCTGAATTGTCTAAATCTCCTGCTTGAATTGGTTTCCAATAGTCAGCTTCGAGTGCTTGTGTTATTATTGCTGATGTTATAGTTTTGCCTACATCGGTTCCGATTCCTGTGATGAATAGTTTCATTGTTTTTATTTAACTGTAAAGTTCGTGTTTTTTTGGAACAAGGATTTGAGAAATTAGAGAAATCTAAAAAATTAAGTTGCTTAACAATTGTAATACTTCAGATATTTCTTTTTCAGAATTATAATTATGTAAACAAAAACGCAATCGTTCTTGACCTTCTGGAACTGTTGGCGAAAGTATTGGTTTTACATCAAATCCGTTTTCTTGTAATTTATTAGCAATTGATTTTACCTTCTCGTTTCCAGGAATTATGGCGCATTGAATTGGCGATTTACTGTAAACAAATAATGGTTTTAAACCCAATTGCATTTTTTCTTGATTAAAGAATAGAATGTTATTTTTTAGATTTTGAATGGCTTCTTTTTCGAATTTTAAATGCTGATAAGCGACTAAAATTGTTGCAACCGAATGTGGAGAAAGCGCTGTTGTATAAATAAAACTTCGTGCAAAATTTACTAAATAGTTTTTTAATTCTTGGCTTCCTAAAATCACTGCGCCGTGACAACCTAATCCTTTTCCGAAAGTGACTATTCGAGCAAAAACTTTATCTTGTAATCGTAAGCTTTGGATTATTCCTTCGCCTTGATTGCCAAAAACTCCAATAGCATGTGCTTCATCAACCACTAAATTGCAATTGTATTTTTCGCAGATATTTGTTAATTCTTCAAGATTTGGTGTGTCTCCGTCCATTGAGAAAACGGATTCGGTAACTATAAAAATTTCATTTGAAAGGACTTCGACAAGCTCAGTCTGACAATTATTTATTTGAATTGACTTTTGTTTTAAAATTAATTTTTCTAATTCATCAAAGTCATTATGTTGAAACTTGTAAGCTTTGGCATTGCTCATTTGGATTCCATCGCGGATTGAGGCGTGACATAATTCGTCGTAAAGAATAATATCGTTGCGTTGTGGTAAAGAACTGAAAAACCCAACATTGGCATCGTATCCTGAATTGAAAATTAGAGCTGATTCCGATTGATGAAAATTAGCTATAATTTGTTCGGTTTCATGATATAAAATATGATTTCCAGAGAGTAACCGTGAACCTGTTGCTCCGTTTATTTTTATATTTTTATCTAATAAAAGTTGATGTGTTTTGTCAAAAATGGATTCTGATTTTGAAAACCCTAAATAATCGTTTGATGCAAAATCGATTAAATTATTGGGAATAGATAATTTTCGTAAGGCATTGTTTTGCTTACGAAAGTCAAGTTTGGATTTTAGATTTTTTGGGAAAGGTTTCATAATTTACAAATGTAGAAAATCTAAAAGAAATAAATATTTTTAAAAAATTATTGTTTTTTAATGTTTTATTATTGTTTTACAATAATTTTTATATATTTGTCAAGAATTTAAAATTATAAAACATGAGAAAATTGAACATTTTAAAAACAGTATTAGATTTATTTTGGTTTTTTACACTTATTGGAGTAATCGGATTTATTATTTTTATTCCGTTTTATTTATTTAGTTCTGATTTGGACATTCCTATTAAGATAAAAGGACAAGAAATTATGTCTAATAGTGTTCTTTCAAAAATAACTGTTTTTGTATATTTTATTAGCGGATTAATGTTTTTTTACAGTATTTATTTGTTAAGAAAAGTAGTTGGCCTATTTCAAAAAAGGGAAATTTTTAATGATGAAGTTATTAGATTATTTAATTTAATTGGAAAGCTAATTATTACTTCTTCAATCATTAGTACAGTATCTTTATATATTTACAATGCAGTTGAAAGAAATCACATAGGTTTATCTATAGATTTTGGTAATTATGATTCTTTTCTTGTTTCAATTAGCTTAGGATTATTATTTATGGTAATAAGTGAAATTTTTAAAATTGCAAAAAACCTGAAAGAGGAAAGTGAATTAACAATATAGAACTATGCCAATAATCATAAATTTGGATGTAATGCTTGCCAAAAGAAAAATGAGATCTAATGAATTGGCAGATAAAATTGGTATAACTACCGCTAACCTTTCTATTTTAAAAACAGGAAAAGCAAAGGCAATTCGACTTTCAACTTTAGAATTAATTTGTGATATTTTAGAATGTCAGCCAGCAGATATTATGGAATATGTAAAAGAATAAGTTTTCGTTTACAGATACAATATAAAATAAACTTGAAAAGCCACTCTGTCCTTCGGACATTTCTTCAAAGGTGAGAAATAAAAAAGCCAAACAACAATGCTTGGCTTTTTATTCTGAATTAATTTCAGAATCTATTTTAACTTGTCTTAATCTGCTAAAACAATTATTTTATTGTCTTTCATTTCAATAGTTCCAGATTCGATATCAAGAGTATAGTTTTGGTCGTTTATTTTAGTAAATTTTCCAACTACTTCTTTGTCAAATTTAAAACTTGTGGCAGTAATTTTTACCGTTCCTTGTTTCAATATAGAAACTATTGGTGCGTGATTATTCAACATTTGAAAAGAACCATTTACACCTGGTAAAGAAACCGAAGTTACTTCGCCTTTAAATAATGTAGCTTCTGGTGATACTATTTCTAAAATCATATTTATTTAGTGTTCAGTGTTCAGTGCTCAGTGCTCAGACTGAATACTGAACACTGAACACTGATAACTATTTTTATGCTTCTGCCAACATTTTTTGTCCAGCTTCAATAGCGTCTTCAATTGTTCCTTTAAGGTTGAAAGCTGCTTCTGGCAAGTGGTCTAATTCTCCATCAATAATCATGTTGAATCCTTTGATAGTATCTTTAATATCAACCAATACTCCAGGAATACCTGTAAATTGCTCTGCAACATGGAATGGTTGTGACAAGAATCTTTGAACTCTACGTGCTCTTGATACTGATAATTTATCTTCCTCAGACAATTCTTCCATTCCAAGAATTGCAATGATATCTTGAAGTTGTTTGTATTTTTGAAGTATTTCTTTTACTCTTTGAGCACAATCATAATGTTCTGCACCTAAAATTTGTGGTGTTAAAATTCTAGAAGTCGAATCTAATGGATCAACTGCTGGATAAATACCTAACTCTGCAATTTTACGAGACAATACTGTTGTTGCATCTAAGTGAGCAAAAGTTGTTGCTGGAGCTGGATCTGTTAAATCATCAGCAGGAACGTAAACCGCTTGAACTGATGTAATAGAACCTTTTTTGGTAGATGTAATTCTTTCTTGCATTGCACCCATCTCTGTAGCCAAAGTTGGTTGGTAACCTACTGCAGATGGCATACGACCTAAAAGTGCCGAAACCTCTGATCCTGCTTGTGTAAAACGAAAAATATTATCAACGAAGAAAAGTACGTCTTTACCTTGATCTGTTCCTGCACCATCACGGAAATATTCTGCAATAGAAAGTCCAGATAAAGCAACACGTGCTCTTGCTCCTGGTGGTTCATTCATTTGTCCGAAAACGAAAGTTGCTTTGGATTCTCTCATTCCTTTCATATCAACTTTAGACAAATCCCATCCGCCTTCTTCCATTGAGTGCATGAATGCGTCGCCATACTTGATAATTCCTGACTCTAACATTTCACGAAGTAAGTCATTTCCTTCACGTGTTCTCTCTCCTACTCCTGCGAATACCGAAAGTCCACCATGACCTTTAGCTATATTATTAATCAATTCTTGAATCAAAACTGTTTTACCAACACCAGCACCACCAAACAATCCAATTTTTCCACCTTTAGAATAAGGTTCAATTAAATCGATTACTTTAATACCTGTAAATAATACTTCTGATGAAGTTGATAAATCTTCGAATCTTGGAGCTGGACGGTGAATTGACATTCCGTTTTCGCCGTCTTTTGGTAATTCTCCTAAACCGTCAATTGCATCGCCAATTACGTTGAACAAACGTCCGTAAACATCTGCACCAATTGGCATTTTGATTGGGTTTCCTGTTCCAACCACTTCATAACCTCTGCTCAAACCGTCAGTTGAATCCATTGAGATGGTACGAACGGTGTTTTCACCAATGTGAGATTGT
>NZ_JAYVFH010000078.1:0-13511 GCF_043773265.1 Flavobacterium sp.
TCCAATCGCATCATAAAAAAGCATTAATTCTTGGCAATGGTGGCGCAGCTAAAGCCATTGGGTTTGCTCTTGAAAAAATGGGTATTTTTTACACTTTTGTATCAAGAGAAGCAACAGAAAACGCAATTGATTATAATAGAGTAAACGCCACAACATTTGATAATTATCAAATAATTATAAATTGTACTCCGCTTGGTACAAGTCCAAACACAAAAGAATTTCCTCCTATTCCTTATGAGTTTTTTACCACAAAACACATTGCATTTGATTTAATTTATAATCCCGAAGAAAGTCAATTTTTAAAAAAAGCAAAAAAGAAAGGTGCAATAACAAAAAACGGCTATGAAATGTTAGTTTTTCAGGCAGAAAAAGCTTGGAAAATTTGGAATAAATAACATCTCCATTTATAGATTCTTCACAAAAACACTTCAATTAAATAGAATCTAAAATAACTTAAAACTAAAATAAAATCATAGAAACCATTGATTTTCTTGCAATTTTGAACACATTTTACTATCTTTCGCGCTCCAAAAAAGGAAAAATTGTATAACCTTACACATTTATAAAAATGTTAGAAGAAAAAAATGATAACCTGTCAGTTAACGAAAACGAGACAGATGGAAACGTAAAAAATCAAACGAAAGGAGTTTTTGGTTCTGAAAATCAAGAAGTTGCGGTTGAATCTGATGCTGTTGAAATTGAAATAGAAGCAACAACAAGCTCAGAAACTAATGCACTTGAAACAGAAAATGAGTTAATTTCGGATACAGAAGTTGAAGCAGAAATCGCTCAAACTGAAATTGAATTAATTCCTGATACAGAAATTGAAGCACCTTTAGTTGCTGAAGAAGATCAAGAAAAAGTTATAGAAGTTGAAGATCTTGTTGGCGAACAAATTACCGAAACTCCAAAAAAAGTTCCAACTATAGAAAACATTATTGAACTTACAGATGAGCAAGTTGCCGATGACACTTTAGAAATTCAAAACGAAAGTGATTTTGCAATGAATGCAATTGCAAAAGCAAATGCTGAAGAAAGTGAAGATGAAACAGTAAAAGGCCGACATGACATTCCGTTGCAAGATTATGAAACATTACCAATGGAAAAATTGGTAGAAGAGTTAGAACTACTTGTTGATACTGACCAAGTAATGTCTGTTAGAGAACATGTTGAAGAAATAAAAAAAGCATTTTTGTCTAAATATCATCATTTTATAGATGAGAAAAAAGATGAATATAATGCAGAAAACCCAGATACAACAGAAGACTTTCATTATAGTTTTCCGTTAAAAACAAAATTTGACACTTTATACAATCAATATAGAGACAAGAAAAATGTTCATTTTAAATCACTTCAAAACAATTTAAAATCGAATTTAGAAAATAGAATGACATTGGTTGAAGAATTGAAAAATTTAGTAAACAATCCAACAGGTAACATTTCAAATTCACTAAAACAGTTAACTGATATTAGAGAACGTTGGAAAGTTGCTGGTCCAATTCCAAAAGACAAATACAATCATGTTTGGAATAATTTTCATTTTCATATAGAAAATTTTTATGATTTTTTACACTTAGACAGAGAAGCAAGAGATATTGATTTTAAAATTAATTTAGAACAAAAACAAAAAATTATAGCTCGTGTTGCCGAATTGGTAAACGAACCAGACATTAATAAATCGTTTCGTGAATTGCAAGATTTACATAGAATCTGGAAAGAAGACATTGGTCCTGTTTCGAGAGAAAATCGTGAAGAAATTTGGAAACAATTTAGTGATTTGACCAAACAAATGCACGATAAACGCGAATTGTTTTATGAAGGATTTAGAGCAAAAGAAACTGATAATCTTGAAAAGAAAAACGGAATTATAGCTCAATTACAGGTTTTATCACAAGAAAAAGTAGATTCGCATCAAGCATGGTTAAACCAAATTGTAAAAGTTGAAGCATTGCGCAACGAATTTTTTGTTACAGGAAAAGTACCTAGTGATGTAACCGAGGCAACTTGGGCAGCATTTAAAACAACTGTTAAAGATTTTAATGTTTTAAAAAACTCTTTCTATAAAGAAATAAAGAAAGACCAAAATGATAACTTAAGCAAGAAACAGGCATTGGTTGACAAAGCAAATGAACTAAAAGAAAGTGAAGATTTTGTTGGCACAACACAATTAATGAAACAAATTCAAGAAGAATGGAAATTGGTTGGACATGTACCAAGAAAATTTTCGGATTCACTTTGGAAAGAATTTAAAGCCGCTTGTAATCACTATTTTGAACGTCTAAAAGACACTAAAAAAGAAGAAAACGCAGACGAAGTTGCTAGTTTTGAAAAGAAAAAAGAATATTTAGAAGGTTTACGCTCATTTGAATTAGTTGGCGAACATAAAACCGATTTAGACGCAATAAAAGTTCATATTGAAGCATGGAAATCTTTAGGAAAAGTTCCTTTTAATAGAAGACATATAGAAGGAAAATTCAATAAAATATTAGACGCATTATTTGAAAAATTAAGTTCAAGTAAAAAAGAAAGTGAGCAATTGCGTTTTGCAAATCGTTTAGATAATATTGCAGGTTCAGAAGATAGTAGAAAACTTGATAACGAAAAAATCTTTATCATGCGCAAGATTGATGAAGTTCAACATGAAATTTTTCAGTTAGAAAACAACATTCAGTTCTTTCAAAATACCAAAAACGCTAAGAAAGAAAATTCAATAGTTACCGAAGTTAGAAAAACTATAGAAAAACATAAAGAAGAATTAATTACTTGGAAATCTAAACTAAAACAAATTAGAAATTTAAATAAATAATATAGAAAGCTCACTAAACGGTGAGCTTTTTTTATAAACTATTATTAAAACGAATCTTAATTATTGCATTAAAATTAAGATTTTTTATATATTTCATTCTTACCTTTGCAAAAAATATAAGTTATGTCAAATATTTATTTAGGATATCATTTTATTATCGAGCCAAAAGAATTGGGTTCAGAAATTCTAATTGCAGAACTAGGTGAAAAACCATTTGAAAGTTTTATTGAAACCGAAACAGGATTTAGTGCATTTATTCAAAAAGATCAATGGACTGAAGACGTTCTTGAAGACATTTATATTTTAACTTCAGATGAATTTAAAGTATCATATACAATAGAAGAAATAGATCAAGTAAATTGGAATGAAGAATGGGAAAAGAATTTTGAAGCCATTGATGTTGACGGAAAATGTCATGTTCGTGCTCCATTTCATCCAAAAACAAATGCTGAATTTGATATCATAATTGAACCAAAAATGAGTTTCGGAACTGGTCATCATGAAACAACTCACATGATGATTCAACATCTTTTAGAAACAAATGTTGAAGGAATGAAAACATTGGATATGGGTTGTGGAACAGCAATTTTAGCAATTCTTGCCGAAATGAAAGGTGCTAAACCAATTGATGCAATTGATATTGACAATTGGTGTTATTTAAATTCAATAGAAAATGCAGAACGAAATAATTGTAAAGAAATAACAGTTTATGAAGGTGATGCTGAGATGCTAAAAGAAAAAAAATATGATTTAATAATTGCAAATATCAACCGAAATATTTTGTTGAACGATATGCAAACTTATATAGATTGTTTAAATCCAAATGGAACAATACTTTTTAGCGGATTTTATACAGAAGACATTCCTTTTATAGATGAATCTTGTACCCAAAAAGGATTAACATTTGTTAAAAAAATTGAAAGAAATAATTGGGTTTCATTGAAATATGTAAAAAATAATTAATTTTACATAAAATTAAATATTACTAATAATAGACTACTAATGAGTACAATAGAAAAAGTTCAAGAAGAAGTTTTAGTTAAAGAACAAGTTGCAATTAATAATGAAATTGTACTCTTTAATGATGATGTAAACACTTTTGATCATGTAATTGAAACTTTGATAAGAGTTTGTGAACATTCATCTGAACAAGCAGAACAATGTGCAATTTTGGTACATTATAAAGGAAAATGTACTGTAAAAACTGGTTCGTTTGATGAATTAAAACCTCAGTGTTCTTCATTGCTAGAAGCAGGTTTAAGTGCTGAAATTGTATAAAAATTAATGAGGTAATTTATCTTTAAAAACTCCATAAAGAAAAGTTCCTAACAAAGCTCCAATTAAAATTACACCAACACTAATAAAACCAGAACCAAGCAAAATAAAAATTGGTCCAGGACAAGCACCAACCATTGCCCAACCCAGTCCAAAAAACAATCCACCAATCCAATATCTAAAAGTTCCTTTTTCTTTAGGTTGAATTTCTATTAGTTTTCCATCAATATCTTTTAGTTTATTTTTTTTAATTATTTGAATTCCAATTACTCCAGTAATAATTGCACACATAATTATTCCGTACATATGAAACGAATCAAACTGAAACATTTCATAAATTCTATACCAAGAAACAGCTTCTGATTTTGTCAATACAACACCAAAAACAAAACCTACCAATAAATATTTTAATAAATTCATAATTCAATTTTTAGAAAATTAATGGAAAAACAAAATGAGCCATAATTAAACCACCTATAAAAAAACCAATCACCGCTTTTAACGACTGCATTTGAAAATTACTTAAACCCGAAATTGCATGTCCAGATGTGCAACCTCCAGCATATCGAGAACCAAAACCTATTAACAATCCTCCAATTAATAAAATTAAAACCATTTTAGGAGAATTTAAAGCATCAATACCAAAAATAGTATCTGGTAACAATTTAGAATTTGGAGCATCAATACCAAGACCTTCTAATTTTGTAACTGTTATTGGATTTAAATTTACATTAGAATCATCATTTAAGTAATTCGTTGCAAAAAATCCACCAAACATTGCGCCTAAAACAACAACTAAATTCCAACGTTGTGATTTCCAATCCCAATCAAAAAACGAAACTCGCTTTCCAACACCAGTCATAGAGCACAAACTTCTTAGGTTAGAAGACATTCCAAATACTTTTCCAAAATAATTTAATGTAAGCATTATCAATCCTATTAATATTCCAGATATAGACCAATGCCATGTTTGCGAAAAAAAATTCATATTTTTATTTTTTACAAAAATATAGATAGTGGTTTGATATTTGATAATTATTTTTCATATTTGAATAAAAAAATAAAATAAAATTATTTTCATACAATGAAAACTTTCAAAACCATACTAATTTTAACTTTACTAACAATTGTTTCATCCTGCGGAAGCATAAAATCAACACTAATGAATGTTGATAATAATGCAAAAAAACCAGCAATAAAAAACAATGCTTTTGTAATAACTGAATATAGTAATGATTCTAAATATGGTTACAATAATAATTATCCAATAAATGTTGGCTTTGAAAACGAAAAATTTGCTCTAAAAAATATTACCTATTTTTTTAATGCATTAGAAGGAAAAAATGGCGAAAAATTTACTTATGAAAAAGTTGAAACCTGTTGCCCTTTTCCAACAAAAAGAACTAGTGTTGGAGCTGGAACTTTAGATATTTACGAAGTTACATTTGAAGGTACAAACAAAAAAATACGCTTGTATTTTAACTTATATGAAAAAGGAAAAATATATTGCCCAAACGGATTTTCTATAAAAAAATCACCCACTCTAGAAAAATAAATAACAGCTTGTTAAACTTTTTAATATATAACCTTCTAATTCAACTATTAGAAGGTTTTTCTTTATATTTGCTATTCCAAAAAAATTACTTAGAATGAACATAAAGAATATTCCTCAAATAAAACACACCAATAGCGGCAATTTCTTTTTACTTGCTGGTCCATGTGCCATTGAAGGCGAAGAAATGGCTATGAAAATTGCCGAAAAATTAATATCAATAACTGACAAACTCGAAATTCCATTTGTTTTTAAAGGTTCTTTTAAGAAAGCTAATCGTTCAAGAATAGATAGTTTTTCTGGAATTGGAGATGAAAAAGCATTAAAAATTTTAAGAAAAGTATCCGAAACATTTAAAGTTCCTACAGTTACAGATATCCATACTAATGAAGATGCAATAATGGCTGCCCAATATGTTGATGTGCTTCAGATTCCTGCATTTCTCGTAAGACAAACCGATTTAGTCGTTGCTGCTGCAAATACTGGAAAGACAGTAAATTTAAAAAAAGGACAATTTATGAGTCCAGAAAGCATGAAACATGCAGTTCAAAAAGTATTAGATTGTTCTAATGAAAACGTAATGATTACCGATAGAGGAACAATGTTTGGATACCAAGATATGATTGTAGATTTTAGAGGGATTCCTACAATGCAAAATTATGCAACAACAGTTCTAGATGTTACACATTCTTTACAACAGCCAAATCAATCAATTGGAGTAACCGGAGGAAGACCAGACATGATAGAAACAATTGCCAAAGCCGGAATTGTAGTTGGTGTTGATGGACTTTTTATTGAAACTCATTTTGATCCAGCTAATGCCAAAAGTGATGGTGCAAATATGCTACATCTTGATTATTTTGAAAATCTTATGACAAAATTAGTAGCCATTAGAAAAACTATAAATCAATTTTAATAAAAAAAATAAATGCCTTTCAAAATTAATTTATTATTAATACTCTTTTTAAGCTTTTTTTCAGAATATCTATTTGCTCAAGATTCTATAAATAAAGATAATTATACTGATCATAACAAAGGAAAGTTTTATATTTATTGGGGCGGAAATAGAGAAAATTTTTCAAAATCGGATATTCATTTTTATGGAAGCGATTATGACTTTACACTATATGATGTTATTGCTAATGATAAACCAAAAGGTTGGCATGCAGATTATATAAATCCTGCAAGGATGACTATTCCACAAACTAATTTTAGATTAGGTTATTTTATTACCGACCATTACAATATATCTATTGGGCTTGATCATATGAAATATGTTATGGATCAATATAGAACTGTGGCAATAAATGGATATTATCCAAATGAAGGAACTTATGGAGAATCTCTTCCAAACAATCAAGTACTTTTAACAGAAAATTTTTTAACTTTTGAACATACGGATGGTTTAAATTATGTAAACACCGAGTTTTCAAGAGTAGATGATATTTCAAGGATTTTTAAAATATCAAATACAGATAAGTTTCAAATAAATTTTACTGAAGGAATTGGAATAGGGATATTAATCCCAAAAACAAATGCCAAATTATTAGAAAATTCTAGACATGATGATTTTCATCTTTCTGGCTATGGTGTTTCAGGCAAATTAGGTATAAATTTTACATTCTATAAACATTTCTTTATTCAAACAGAATTAAAAGGTGGTTACATCAACATGAATGACATTAGAACTACTATTAATTCAAATGATAGAGCAGAACAAGAAATTTTATTTTTACAGAAAATCATTACTTTAGGTGGTATTTTTAAAATTTAATAGCTTTAGCATTGTTTTTTTTTATATTTTTGATAACACTTTTTACAAATAAATCAATATTTCACAATAATTATTATGAAGAAAATTACTCTATTAATTTTAACGTTATTTATTTCTTTAGTTGGATATTCTCAATTAACTGAAGGTTTTGAGAGCACTACAGGTCCAGATGCATTACCATCAACAAACTGGACATTAACATCTGGAAACTGGGCTGTTTTTGACAACGGAGTTGGATTAACTCAACGTTGGGGAATTAATAATGGCGTTGCAACACCTCCTTTAGTATATGCTGGTACAAATGCAGCATATGTAAATAGAGAAAATATTGGTATAGGAAACACTTCAGAAGATTTTCTTGCAACACCTTTAGTTACAGTTCCTGCAAATGGACAATTACGTTTTTTTGCTAGAACTTTTACTAACGGAAATACTGGGACTTTATATCAAGTAAAAGTTGCACCATCAACTGCATTACAAACAAATCCAGCTGCTTATACAACTCAACTTGTTGAATATACAGAAGATCAGTTAACACTAGATCCTGCTGGAGTTCAAAATGCTTACAATATTTATACAGAAAAAATTATAAGTTTTCCTGCTTCTATGATTGGAACACAAGTTTATGTTGCCTTTGTAATGAAATACAATCAAACTGTATCCGGAATTAGTGGAGACAGATGGCTATTAGATAATGTTAATATTGTTGAACAATGTCTAGATCCAACAGCATTAACTGCTACAGGAATATTATTTAATCAAGCTAATCTATCTTGGGCTAATCCGAGTGGTGCAACTTCATGGGAAATTGAAGTTTTACCAGCAGCATCAACATCTACTGGTATTGGTGTAGTTTATAGTGGTGCATTACCATATATAGCTACAGGATTAAATGCAAATACTGCCTATAAATATTATGTTAGAGCATTATGTTCAAGTGGTTTTTCAAGTAATTGGGTTGGACCGTTTAGTTTTACAACTACAACAGCACCACCAATTTGTGGCGGAAATTTTGTTGACGCTGCTGGACCAACAACTAATTATGCTAATAATTCTGATTCTACCGTTACCATCTGTCCTACAGTCACTGGTGACTTAGTTACAGTTACCTTTACATCATTCAATACCGAAGCAAATTGGGATGGATTATATGTTTTTGATGGAAATACAATTGCATCTCCACAAATTGCTAGCACAAATGGTGCTGGAAATGTTCCTGGTGGTCTTGCAGGATCTTTTTGGGGTACAACAATTCCTGGTCCTTTTACTTCTTCTGCTTCAAATGGTTGTTTAACTTTTAGATTTAGAAGTGATGGATTATTTAATTTTGCAGGTTGGATTGCAAATGTAACCTGTGCTCCAACACCAACTTGTCCTAAACCAACAGCTGTTATTGCTTCAGCAATAACAGCAACATCAGTAAATTTAGCATGGACAAATCCAAGCACAGCAACTCAATGGGAAATATTGGCATTACCATGTGGTTCACCAACACCAACTCCTACATCAACAGGATTTGTTTCTGCTGCTACAAACCCATTTGTATTAACTGGTTTAAATCCTGATACTTGTTACGATATTTATGTTAGAGGAATATGTTCAGTAACAGATATTAGTGATTGGTCTTCACCAAGAACAATTACTACATTACAAATTCCACCTGCATGTGGTGGAACCTTTACTGATCTTGGAGGTTCAACTGCAAACTACACAAATAATACAGATTCTACAATTACAATTTGTCCTACAGTTGTAGGTGAAGTTGTAACTGTAACTTTTACATCTTTCAACACTCAAATAAATGCTGATGGATTATATATTTTTAATGGAAATGTTATAACAGCACCTTTATTTTCAAGTGGAAATGGTGCAGGAACTGTTCCTGGAGCTTTACCAGGTTCATATTGGGGAACAACAAATCCTGGTTCATTTACTTCAACTGCTGCAAATGGTTGTTTGACATTTAGATTTAGAAGTGGAGCTGCAACAGTTGCTGCAGGTTGGGTTGCAAATGTGACTTGTGCATTACCTCCAACTTGTGCTAAACCTACATCATTAGTAACATCAGCTGTTACTTATAATTCGGTTAATTTAGCATGGACTGAAAATGGAACTGCAACAACTTGGAATGTTTTAGCATTAACTTGTGGTTCTCCTTTTCCATCTGCAACAGCAACAGGTTGGGTTACTACAACTACAAATCCATATGTATTAACAGGATTAAATTCAGAAACTTGTTATGATATATATGTTAGAAGTGAATGTTCTTCATCAGATTTAAGTAATTGGTCAAATCCTAGAACAATAACAACTCCTATTGCACCACCAGTTTGTGGTGGTACATTTACCGATCCTGGTGGAGTTGGTGCAAACTATGCAAACGGTTTAGATAGTACAGTAACAATTTGTCCAATAATTGCTGGTCAACTAGTAACTGTTACATTTACAGCATTTAGCACTGAAGCTAATTGGGATGGATTATATGTTTTTGATGGAAATGCTATTACATCTCCACAAATTGCAAGCACAAATGCAGCAGGAAATGTACCTGGTGGTTTGGCTGGATCTTATTGGGGAAATGCAATTCCTGGTCCGTTTACATCATCAGCAGCTAATGGTTGTTTAACTTTTAGGTTTAGAAGTGATACCTCTGTAAATCAAGCTGGTTGGGTTGCAAACGTAACTTGTGCGCCACCACCAACTTGTATTAAACCAATAGCTTTAAATGCATCAAGTATAACATTAACATCAGCTTTATTAGGATGGACACAATTACCAAATCCTGATGCAAGTATATCTTCAAATTGGGAAATATTAGTATTACCACAAGGTTCACCTGCACCAACAGCTACATCAACTGGTTTTTTATCATCATCAGTTAATTCAATTACTGCAACTGGTTTAGTAGCTTCTAATTGTTATGATTTCTATGTTAGATCAGTATGTTCACCAACAGATTCTAGTACTTGGGCAGGACCATTTAATTTCTGTACATTAAATCCTCCTCCAATATCTACTAGTACAACATTGTATACAAATACACAATTAGTTGAAAATGTTTTATTAAATACAACATGCGCAAGTGTTTCAAGTGTTACTTCTTCTACTGGTACTAACTTTGGTTCAACCAATGGTATAGGTTATTTCAATAAAAATGGATCAAACTTTCCTTTTGAAGAAGGATTAGTTTTAACAACTGGTAATGCAGCAAATGCACCAGGTCCGAATACTACAATATTGAGTGACGGAACAAATGCTTGGATTGGAGATACCGATTTGGAAGCAATAATTCTTGCCGCTACAGGTGCAGCTATGAATTCTAGAAATGCGTCTAAATTAGAATTTAATTTTGTGCCATTAACAGATAATATTAGTTTCAATTTTATTTTTGCTTCAGATGAATATGGAACTTTTCAATGTTCATTTTCAGATGCTTTTGCATTTTTATTAACTGATATTTCTACAGGTATAACAACAAATTTAGCTATTGTTCCAAGTACAACTACACCAATTTCTGTTGTTACTATTAGAGATGCATTATACAATGGTGGATGTGCTTCTGTAAATCCTGCTTACTTTGATACTTATTATGGTAATCCAAATGGAGAAAACATTTTAGGAGCTCCAATAAATTTTAATGGTTTGACTGTTCCAATGACAGCTGCTTCAGTTGTAATTCCTGGAAATCAATACCATATAAAATTGGTTATTGCAGATAGAAGTGATACTGCTTTTGACTCGGCAGTTTTTATTGAAGGTGGAAGTTTTGATATTGGAAATATTGAATTAGGAAGTGACTTTTTAGAATCTAACGGAAATGCTTTATGTGCTGGAGATTCTTTTTTAATTGAAAGTGGTTTAAATCCAGCACAATATACTTTTACTTGGACACAAAACGGAAGTTTAATACCTGGTGAAACGAATCCAAATTTAATTGTTACACAAGAAGCAACCTATAGTGTAAACGCTCAATATATTGGAACAACTTGTGCCGCAACTGACTCTGTGATTATTGAATTTTATGATCCAGTTTCTGCTGGATTACCTAATAATCTAATAACTTGTAACAATTTAACTTATTCAGAATTTGATCTTAGTCAAAATAATACTGCTTCTTTAGGAAGTTTAAATCCAGCGAATTATAATGTTGCATATTATGCTACTTTGAGTGATGCTGAAAATGAATTAAATGTTTTACCAATTCTTTATACTAATACAGTACCAAGTAATCAAACTGTTTATGTTAGAGTAGAAAATAATATTTCTGGTTGTTTTGAAGTCTTACCATTTAATTTAATTGTTCAAGATTTAACACCTCAATTTACAATTACATCAGATTTTTCAATTTGTAATGGAAGTACTGCTACAATTACAGTAACTCCTATTAATTATAATCCAACAGATGTTACCTATTCTTGGACTTTGGATAGTGTTGTTTTACCAGATACAACAGCTTCAATTAATATAACTTTAGCAGGAACTTATCAAGTTGTTATTAATAATTCTGGTTGTATTGCAACAGGTACAACAGTTGTTATCGTAACTCCAATTCCTACACCAGATGCTCCAGCAAATGTTACAGAATGTAATAGTTATACTTTACCTGTTTTGACTGTTGGAAATTATTATACTGGAACAAATGGTACTGGAACTATGATATCAGCAGGTGATATAATAATTACTAGTCAGTTATTATATGTTTTTGCTCAAAGTGGTACAACTCCAAATTGTACTGCGGAAAATAGTTTTACTATTACAATAATTCCACTATCAGTTCCAACATTCAATTCAATACCAAACATTTGTAAAGACTTGGCTGCTCCGGCATTGTCAACAACATCTACAAATGGATATACAGGAACATGGTCGCCAGCAACAATTGATACATCGGTTGTTGGAACATTTGTTTATACATTTACGCCAAATGCTGGACAATGTGCAGTAACAACAACTTTAAGTGTTACAATAGATGCACCATCAATTGTTCCAACATTTAATCCAATTGCAAATATTTGTCAAAACGGAACTGCGCCATCACTTTCTGGAACTTCTAATAATGGAATTTCAGGAACATGGAATCCAGCAACAATTGACACAACAGTTGCAGGAACATTTACTTTTACATTTACTCCTAATGCTGCTCAATGTGCGGTAGCAACAACTTTGAATGTTACAATTGATGCTCCAACACTAGCAACATTTACTCAAATTGCTCCTATATGTCAAAACGGAACTGCTTCAACATTTACATTAACTTCAACAAACGGAGTTACTGGAACTTGGAATCCTACTACCATTGACACTACTACAGCAGGAACAAATACTTATACTTTTACACCAACTGCTGGTTTATGTGCAACAGGAACTACAATGAATATTACAATTCATCCAACACCAGTTGTAGCTCCAATTGCTGATGTTACTCAATGTGATAGTTATACCTTACCAATATTGGCAAATGGAAGTTATTATGATGCTGCCGGAGGAACTGGAACAATGCTAAGTGCTGGTTCAACAATAACCACTACACAAACAATTTATGTATATGATCAAAGTGGCACAACGCCAAATTGTACAGATGAAGAAAGTTTCTTAGTTACTATTATAAATTCCCCACAATTTACTATTGATGGTGGTTGCGATGGTGGAGTTTATGTTTTAGAAGTTATTCCTAGCAACTTTAGCAATGCAGACACATCGTTTGCTTGGACAGACGCAACAGGAACTGCAGTAGGAACAAATAGTGCAACACTACAAGTTGCAACAGCAGGAAACTATACATGTACTGTAACTGTAAATACTTGTTCAACAGCCGAAATATTTGCTGCAAATGATGTTGCTTGTTTATTGCCAAAAGGAATTTCTCCAAATGGTGACGGACTAAATGACACCTTTGACTTATCTGGATTTAACGTAAAACAATTAGGTATTTACAATCGTTATGGAGCAAAAGTATATTCTAAAACAAACTATACAAATCAATGGTTTGGTCAAACAGATAGTGGAAATGAATTGCCAGACGGAACGTATTACTTTGTAATAGAACGAAATGGCGAACAAACCAAATCTGGATGGGTGTATATTAATAGAGAAATAAAATAATT
>NZ_JAYVFH010000079.1:0-4859 GCF_043773265.1 Flavobacterium sp.
GCTTTGGCATTAACAGTTTCTGGAGTTAATCCGTCAAGGACTTTTTGGTAATAATTGTTTACCGCAGTTTGCTCGTTCATTCTAAAAGCAACTGGACGAATCATTAAGATTGAATTGGTTGTTTGGTTCATTTTTCTTTGTTATTTTCTGTTGTCAGTTTTCTGTTGTCGGTTATCGTTTTATTTAGTTTATTCACTTTTACTATTTATGTTTTCCAGTTTCCTTCAACATATTTTATAAAGTTAAATATTTTTGCACCTAAATTATCATATTCTAAGATATAACTTTCAATATTAGGAATTAAATCTTTATATAAATGTTTAATTTTAATTAAATGTCCTTTTGTTTCTAAACAACTTGAATGTGAGTAAACTAAAAACTTAATGAAATCAGCTTTGCACCGATTTCTACCATAACCTTCTACTATATTTGAATTAACTGAATCTGATGATCGTCTAATTTGACTACCCAATTCATACATTTCATATTTTGGTAATAATAATCATGCCGGATGCACTTTATAAAACAATGATAAACTGATTTTATAAATATCTAAATCTTGATAACTACTTATTTTAACAATTTAAATTATTAATAACTGAAAACCGTCAACTGACAACTTTCTAATCTCTAATCAATGGCAATGTAGAACATCTTAAAAGTCCTTCTTGTTTAGCAATTTCAGCATATGGAATTTCTTCAACTATAAAATCATTTTCACGTAACCAATTGTTTAATCTTGTAAAGTTTTTTTCAGATACTACTACATTTTCATCAATTGAAAAAACATTAGAATTCATACTATACATTTCATCACGAGTAATATGAAACAGGTTTTCTTTGCCAAATAATTTTACTAAATAGACATAATCTGCTTCTTCACGAAAACCACTTTTGTAGATAATTCCTTTATTTTTTCCAACAGGTTGAAAGCAACAATCTAAGTGCAATGCATTATCACGAGCTTCAATTTTAGATTTTACTAAGTCAAATTCTTTTACAATTTTGTTAGGAAATAAATTTCTAATATACTCAACTCCGGCCATATTTGTTCTTGCTGTAATGTAATCTTTATAATCTGAACCTTTGTAAGTTCCAATAAAAATATAGTCGTTCCAAAGCATAACATCGCCACCTTCAATATGCACTTCTTCTGGAGGACGAACAACTTTGGCAGGATTTATTTGATTAATTATATATTGAATTGCCTCTAATTCTCGGTTTCTATCTGGTAAAATATTGGCTTTTATAAAAGTATCATCTATAACAAAACCAATATCACGTGTAAATATTTGATTATAATTTTCAATCATTTCTGGACGAAAAACTTTTACGTCATATTTTTGAAATACTTTGTTAAAAGCTTCCATTTCTAGAACCATATCTTTTTCAATAGGATATGTTCCTTCCAAAATATGTTCTAGTGATTTTGGATCATAAGCTTCTTCTGCTGTTGGTGTTGGCCCATTATTTATGGCTGAACCAAGTACAACAGCTCTTAATCTTGAAGTTTCGTTTATTACATTTAATTGTAGCATATAATTGCTTTTGGCTTTTGGCAAATATAAAAAAAGCTTCTCGATTAGGAGAAGCTTTCATCATTAATAATTTATATTTTAATTAGTTTTTTATTAATTTTTCTGTAAATAGTTGCTCATCTTCTGTTGTAATATTTACAATATATATTCCATTAGCATAATTGGCAACATCAAGATTGCATTTATTATTGCTTTGAATATTTCTTTCTAAAACAATTTTTCCATCTACAGTTGTTATAGTAATATTCTTGAATTTAGCATTTTTCATAAGTATTTCTATAGAATTACTTGAAGGATTGGGTACTATTAAAAATCCTACTGCATTTTTTTCTAAGTTTATAACATTATCATTGTTTTGGTTTTGAGGATTTGTTCCATTTTCACTTCTATAGGTATAATTACCAGAACAACCTTCGGGATAAGCTGCAAATTGTGCTCCAAGAAGTGCTTCGAAACCTGGATTTAGTTCAACAAAATTTTCTGCATGATACACTACTCCATTTGCCAAAGTATTATCTCCAAAGGAAACTAAATTGGATGCTTTAATCCAATCTGATCTTTCTCTTTGAGTAATTGCAAATGGCGCCAAATTGTTATGGTTATCTGCTGGCGTTGTTAATGTTAACGTTGGAACACAACAATCTATAAAAGTAACATCTGCTCCAATTCCTGATGAATTAGTTGATATATCATAATTAAATGTTCCTGATGAACAATTGACTAAAAATGTGGCATTTATTTGAAATTCAAAATTTCCTGATGGGTTTGCACCAAACAAACTCGGAAAAACTGTAAAACAAAAAGTGGATGCTGTTAGTTGTGTTGGAGTATTTATTGTTCCAACAACATTTCCACCTTGCAAAATGTCTAAAGTTAATGTGTTCAATGTTGAATTTAATGGAACTTGATATGTACCACAAACTTGAAAAGGCAAATTATTAGCAACATCTGGACAATTTACATTTGTTGGATTAATATTTAAAGCACCAAGTTGTGGAGCAGAACAAGTTAAACCACAAATATTATCAATATAAACTGTTCCAAAATGTCTTGAAGGTTGACAATCACTAACAGAAAACTCAATTGTACCTGGTTGGTTTAATATATCTTGAACGTTCAATCTTGCGCATATCCAACCAGTGTAGAGTATTCTTCTGTCAAAACTAATATTTAATGCTGTAAACAAGCAGTTACTTGGGTTTGCAATTATACATATTTCATCAACTACATTATTAAATTGATCTAAAACTCTAACTCTAAAATAAGGTTGAATGTCTTGTTCATGATCTGGTTTATTGTCCATTATTAATGAAAAATTAAAATCAATTGTAGATTGATTTATACTTGGAAAATACCTTGAAACAGTTGATAAATCTGAAGAACCAGAACCAAAAGTATTGTTCAATTTAATACATTTTCCTCCACCATTGGTGTTTAAAGTTGGAATATTAACTCCAAAACCTGCAAGAGTTGGATCATTGACTTGATATCCAGCACTTGCATTATCAATCATTGTTATTGCTGAATTAAAATTATTTGTCGTTGGTGCAATAACATTAGTAGCAGAAAGTGCTGTAGGTGTGTCACAAGATAGAAAAAAAGCAGATCCAGATGCTGGTTGAGGATGAGCATCTGACCAAAATGAATATCCTGCTAAACCGTTTTCAAAATCACCATTTACACACAATTGTTGAACAGAAGGTGGAATTGGTGTAGCCACATAATTCACTTTTTTATCTGGATTTCTGTAAAAAAATAATTTTCTTAATTCGTGTTTTTTTGTGTTTATTACTTCTTTTTCTAACTCTTCAGGAGTAAATTCATTTTCATCTTTTAAAGAATGAATTATTTTATCATTAATTTCTTGAGATAATTTGTAGTTATAAAAATTATCATCAATAAAATTTTGGATTTCTATTTCTATTTTTTTAGAAACTATAATTCTGCTATTCTCTGTTTCTATATACTGATCAACTTGAGCAGAAATAGTTTCAGATACAAAACAAATTATACCAAATAATACTATTTTTAATATCTTAAACATATCATTTAGTTTTATCAATTAAAGTATCCATTAAAGTTTTTAAAGCTTCAATTTCTTTGTTTTGCATACTTATGGCTTTGCTTTGTTCTACTAAAGTTTTGTTTTGGTTGATAATATATAAAGTTAATTCTTCAATTTTAGCCATTTGTTTAGATTGCATATCTGTAACATCAATTCCGTTTTTAGTCAATTCATTTGCAGACTCAATACCTGGTAAATGTTTGTTGGTAGAAATGTATTTTTCAAGTTCTAATAACGACATTAATTTATAATTTTTATCAAATACATAATCTGCCCAATTTGCTGTACTTCTTAAAGCAACTTTTATTTTTTCTGTCATTATTCCACCTTCAACAAATAATTTATAATTTCCAGTAGAATTTGGATATACTGATGTCGAACCTAAATATATTTTACCGTTTGTAGAACTAGTTGTTGTATTGAACCAAATATTTCTATTATTCATGTCAACTACTCTATTATTACCAGTAGTTGTTGCTTGGTTTATTATTCCATTATTTGCATAAATACTAGTATCAATTGCATTTATTTGAAAAGGTGTACTAGCAGATCCATTTCCAGAAACAGTTGTATTAGTTCCAGCAATTATACTTGTTGTTGGCATTGTAAAAGAACCACCACCATTTGAAAGTGTTACTGTATTTCCTGCTTGTGATAATGTTTGCAATTCATTGGTAACACTTCCGTCAACTTCTACAAATGTTGGAAGAACTATTGTGTTTCCGTTAGAAATTGTTAAATTATTTCCAACTAATGCTAATGATTGTGCATCAGTATTTATAGAAGAAACAATATATGGAGTTGATGAAGAACCATTTCCTGTAACTGTTACATTTGCTCCAGCTGTTACTGTTGTTGTTGGCATTGTAAAAGAACCTCCGCCATTTGAAAGTGTTACTGTGTTTCCTGCTTGTGATAATGTTTGTAATTCATTGGTAACACTACCGTCAACTTCTACAAATGTTGGAAGAACTACTGTGTTTCCGTTTGAAATTGTTAAATTATTTCCAACTAATGCTAATGATTGTGCGTCTGTATTTATAGAAGAAACAATATAAGGAGTTGATGAAGAACCATTTCCTGTTACTGTTACATTTGCTCCAGCTGTTACTGTTGTTGTTGGCATTGTAAAAGAACCTCCACCATTTGAAAGTGTAACTGTGTTTCCTGCTTGTGATAATGTTTGCAATTCATTAGTAACACTTCCGTCAACTTCTACAAATGTTGGAAGAACTACTGTGTTTCCGTTTGAAATT